>DATABZ010000303.1:0-13843 GCA_036259315.1 Gemmatimonadales bacterium
ACCGAGGTGCGGCCGACCCCCACAGCGGTCGCGGCCGCCGCCTCGGTGCCCGCCTCGTTCACTTCCACGAAGGTCTTCTGGTCGACGCGCGTGAGATAGAGACGGTCCGGCGCGACGTCGGCGATCCGGTAGAAGTCGGCACTCGCCTGGAAGGCGAGGTCCATGCCGAGCGCGCGGAGGTCGTCCTTGAGCTTGCGTCCGTACTCCAGCCGGAAGCGCGGCAGCGTCAGCACCAGCTCCCGCTCCGCGAAGCGGCTCGTGAGCTCGATCCAGCGCTCGGCATCGAGCTGGGCGAGGAGCTGCGCCGGCGTCCACCCGGCCCTGGGCAGCAGCACCGTCATGGCGAAGGCCCCATTGCCGTACGGCAGGTCCACCGCCTGGTAGGCCTCGGTCTCCGCGTAACGCAGCTCGTCCTTCAGGCTCATGAGGTGTGCGCTCCGGTCGCGCCCGTCTGCGGCGTGGAACGGTGCCTCCCTGGTCTCTCCGGGATCGAACGCGGTTCGCCAGGTCCCCTTGAAGTAGATGGCGTTGACGAGGAAGAGGACCTCGTCCCCCGAGATCTCCTCCAGCAGGCGGGGAATTCGGTCGCCCGTCGCCCGGCCGACCCATCCGTTGATCGTGGGGAGCGCCTCGGGTGAGCCGAAGTCCAGCGAGGCGATCTCCGCGTCGAAGAACGAGCGCCCGGCCTCGATGAACGCCGGCTCGACCGGCAGCGAGGCGTCGGCCCACATGGAGTTGGCGACGCGCATCTCGGTGCGCGAGTCCAGCCCCCGGAGCAGCCTCACCAGGTCACGATAGCCCCGGTCGATCTCGGCTTCCTCCATGCCCTCGAGCCGGAGCGTTCTCCGCATCGCGCTCCAGGTCTCGCCGTTGGCGCCGTTCAGCGCCATGCCGAGCGCCATGGAGGCGCTCAGGGGGGACAGGAAGACGTTCGAGTCGGAGGCGAGCTCCCTGGTGGCTTCGCGCAGGAGGTCGAAGGCGAAGGCGTTGGCGCCTTCGACGATTCGCACTTCGGACGCGGACAGGGTACGAGGCAGCTCGGTCAGGACCGGCGGCGGGTCGCCGCCGGGTGCGGTGGAGCTGCCGCAGCCGGTGAGCACCAGGAGCGTGGCGAGCGGGCGCAGCGGGCGGACCATGGTGGAGCCTCCGGGAGACGGACCTCGACTCGGCACTACGCCTCTCAAGGACCCCCGGGACGGCTCGAATGTGACGGGCTGAACCGGGCTCGCCCGGCGTTCGCGTCATCGCGCGGCCGGAACGCTCCGGCTCTGCACGCCGTCCGACACCAACAGCTCCATTCCTCCGCCGGCATCGGGGAGCGTGAGACTCCCGCCCCGCGCGAACGACAGCACCGCGCCCGTGCGGGCGTCACGCACCATGACCATCGGATGCGCGGCCGCGTCCCACCGGAGCGCGACGCCGCCTGCCGCCGGCACCATGCTCACCGGCTCCGCCGGCGCGGCCCGCAGGGCGGCGGGCGGCCGCGAGAGCGCGGCGGCGATCCCGGGACCGGTGAGGCGGATGCTCTCCAGCCGCGCCGCCGCGGATGCGTCGAGCGGCACCGCGAAGGCGAAGTGTCGGCCGCCGCGCGGGTGATCCGCCACCTCGACCGTTTCGAACGTCAGGCCGAACACCCGGGTGCCGTCGGCGGCGGCCCCCTCCAGGGCGTACGGTCCGGACCGGGTGGGCAGCACGGGACGGGTCACCACGTGGAAGGCGGGCTCGAGCACCGCCCGGCCGTCCACGATGCGGCCCCATACGAGGAGCGAGGGACGGCTCGCCGCGACGGACGAACCGAGGCGCGCGCTCCCGCGGAAGTTCATCACGCCCTGGTACGTGTAGTCGCTGATCCAGGGATTGCCGCAGTACCCCATGACGTCGGGCGTCTCCCGCGGCAGCAGGACGCCCCTCGCAGGATCGAAGCCGATCCGCCCGATGCTCCCGCTGGGATACGGGAAGTCGCGGTCGGTGCCGCCCGCCGGGCTGCCGCACGGCGCGTGCAGCCGCCCCCAGTTGTGCCCCAGCTCGTGCGCGGTGATACGGCTCCGGTCGCCCGGCACGTCGTAACCGATGGCTGCCGGGCTTCCGAGGAACCCCAGGCCCGCCTGCCCCGACGCGTAGCCGAGCCGCACGACACCGTAGTAGTACCGGTCGGGATCGTCGAGCATCTGCAGGTTCGCGATCTCGCTCAGGATCTGGATCCACGCGCCGTTCGCATCGTCGTGCTGGAGCGCCGGCGCACTGGTGGTGTACACCTGTGGGCGGACCGAAACCTGGTACCCCGGTATCGGCATCATCCGCTCGGTCAGGTCCAGGTAGTCATCGGCGTTACCGGGGGTCACGTCTCCCTGCAGCTGGTTGACGCTCTGCCGCACCGGCACCAGCGTGATGGCGAGCGGCGCCACGTCGCGCACGGCTACCGTGAGCCTGCCGTTGCGCGGGAAGGTGTTGTCGCTCTCGTCCGCCTCCGCGACCGCACCCGCAGGGTCCACGTCCGCGACGACTTCGAGGCGGGAGCGAACGAGGGAGGCGGGCACCCGCACGTTCCAGGTGGTCGTGAGCACACCGTCGCTCCGTCCCGTCGGCACCGTGTCGGCGGGGGCGCCGATGGTATACGTCTCCAGCAGCGTGTTGCCCTGGTACAGCCGCACCCGGACGGCCGGCGTCGCGGTGTTCGACAGGTTCGCCAGCGCGGTCACCCGGAGGAGCGCGTCGCGTCCGGCGACCAGGGGGATCTCGTTGTCGAACGTCTGCACGCTCTGGGTGAGGTGCAGGCCTGCGATCCACAGGTTGAGCGTTGCAGCAGGACCAGCGGCGTAGGTGACAGTGATGGTGGCGGTGGCGCCCGCCGCGACCGCGACGCTGCGCCTCGGGGGCGTTGCCGTGTAGGTGGAGCCTCCCGCGCTCACGGGCTCCGCGTCCACCTCGTACTCACCCGGCGTCAGCCCCTCGAGCGTCGTGGTCTCGGTGACCGTCCGGCTGAAGTTGCCCGGGCCGGTCACCGCCACGTCGGCATCGGAGCCGCCGGGGAGCCCCGCGATGGTGACGGTGAGGCTGCCCGTGGTGGCGGTGCACTGGACCGTGAAGGTCACCGTCGCGGTCTGGGAGGCGGCGATGGTGACGCTGCGGGGATTCTGCCCCTGGAGCGCGCAGTTGCCGGCCACCCCGCCGAGCGACACCGTGTGGACGCCGGGCTCGAGACCCTGGAAGGTGCGGCTCGCATTCACGCCGATGTCGGCAGGCGGCGGGCCGTCCACAGTCACCGTATAGCCGGATGGATCCGCGGGCGAGCCGCTCGAGACGGTGGTGACCACCAGCGTGCCGGTGCCCGCCGCGCAGGTGATCGAGAAGCTGACCTCCGCGCTTCCACCCGCGGGTACGGTGACCTCGCGCGGGTTCCGTCCGGCGAGGTCGCAGTTCGCGGCCAGCCCCGTGAGCTCGACGGTCACGGGGCCCGCGGCTACACCCGCGACGCTCACCGACGCGTCGGCGCCGATCGGCTGCGCCGGCCCGCCGCCGATGCTGAACGCATACCCGTCCGGGTCGGCACCCGTGCCGCCGGTCGCCGTCACCACCACGAGCGTGCCGGACACCGGCGGAGGCGCGTCGCACTCGACCGTGAACGTCACCGGCACCACCGTTCCGGCGGCCACGGCGACGGTGCGCGGGTTGTCGCCCGCGACGGCGCAGTTGGCCGCCACTCCGCCGAGACCCACCTGATGGTTCCCCGCGCCGAGGTCCGGCACCGCGACACTCGCTGCCGTGCCGATCGAGCGGGGCTGGCCGCCATCTACCGTGACGGTGTAACCGTCGGGGTCGGGCGAGTCGCCGGTGGTGACGGTGGTGACGCTCAGTCCGCCCGTCTCCGGCGGCGGCTCGGCGCACACCACGGCGAATGTTTCGGCGCGCGTCTCGCCGGCCACGACCGCCAGGGCGCGCGGATTGCTGCCCTGCACCTGGCAGTTGGGTGCCACGCCCGCCAGGGCGACGCGATGCGTGCCCGGCTCGAGCTCGTCGAGCATCGCCGCGGCCTCGGTGCCGATCGCGCGGACGGCGACATCGTCGAGCGTGAGGGTATAGCCGTCGGGATCGACGTCCGTGCCGGTCGTGGAGGTCGTGACCTCGATCGCACCGGTGGTCGGCGCGGTGAGCCCGCCGCCGTCACCACCCCCGCACGAGGAGGCCAGCGCGGCTGATGCGGGGACGAACAGCTTCCGGCCGATGAGGCGCAGCCAGCGATGTTGGGGCATCGTCGGATCGAACCACCGCGCCGGGGAGCCGCGGCGTGAGAGGCGTCGTGGGGGACGACGGCCCGATGTGGAGTGATGAAGGTAGGGGAGACTACCCAGGCATCGCCTGGGTAGTCAAGGAGCGGAGATCAGCCCTCGCGGACCAGCTGCCCGTCGCGGATGGTGTAGACTCGCATGCGGATGACGACACCCGGCCGGCGAGCGTCCACCTCGCGCACGTGCACCACTTTCTTGTCCCTGCCTGGGCGCTCGACGATCAGGCTCCCGGCCGGCGCCGTGCGCTCGATGTTGGCGCAGCTCCGGGGCTTGGCCTGGTGGCCGGGAGGGGTGCCGCGCTTCCAGACCCGGCACTGACCCGGCGGCGGCAGGTGCCCCGGCGGGATGCCCAGGGTAGCGGCAGTGCTCGGACTCCGGCGGGCCTCGGAGCGCTCCGGGGCGGGCTGCTCGACGAGAACCGGCTTGCAAGCCGTTGCAGCGAGAAATGCCATGGCGGCTGCCGCCATCGTGGCTAAACGCATGACTCCTCCGGGAAAATGGGCCTTCGCCGGGGTGAGAGGCAGGGGGCGTGCCGGGGGCCGGCACCGCTGCCTGGACACCCCTAGCCCCGGATGCGCCGCGCTACGATTCTTCGTGACAACTCCGGGAGATCCGATGACCAAGCGTGAAGACCAGCGCATCGCCGCTTTGGCGAAGAAGAATGCGGCCAAGGTGAAGCCGCCCCGCCAGAGCCAGGCGGACCAGTTCGACCCGACCCTGCGGCAGCGCGCCCCCGAAGAGGACGCGGAGACGAAGCGGCTGTTCAAGGAGATGAAGCGGCGCGAATTCTGAGCTGATGGCGGAGAACCGCAACGTCAGCGCCGGCCTGCTGCTCTTCCGGCGTCCCCGCGGGTCGCTCGAGCTGTTCCTCGCCCATCCCGGAGGCCCGTTCTGGCGCGGCCGGGACCTCGGTGCTTGGACCATCCCCAAGGGACTGGTCGCGCCGGGAGAGGAGCTGCTGGCGGCGGCGCGGCGCGAGTTCGAGGAGGAGACGGGCATCGTCCCGCGCGAGCCGTTCATTCCGCTCGGCTCGGTCCGGCAGAAGGCGGGCAAGATCATTCACGCGTGGGCCTGGGAGGGCGACGCCGACCCGGCCGCCATCGTCAGCAACACCACCCGCTACGAGTGGCCCCGCGGCTCCGGCCGCTGGGTCACTTTCCCCGAGGTAGACCGCTGCGCCTGGTTCGAGCCCGACGCGGCGCGCACCCGGCTCAACCCCGCCCAGGCCGAGCTGATCGACCGCCTCGCGGCCGCGCTGTCCCCGTTGGCCTGATCAGGCGGTGCGGCTATCCTGCCACTGGACAGCCGGCGCTGCCGGCTCGAACCCAGGAGGCCTCGATGACCGCAGGTGCGACCGTCGTGCGGGCAGTGGGCGGCGGCACGGTGGGCGCCGTCGCGCTCACCGCACTCCACGAGCTCACCCGCCGCACCGTCCCGCGCGCCCCTCGCATGGACGTGATCGGGATGCGTGCGCTCTCGAGGACCGTTCGCGCGCTCGGCGGACGTCCGGCGCGTGGCGATCGGCTCTTCCGCCAGACGCTGCTCGGCGACCTCGCCGCCAACACGCTCTACTACAGCCTCGCGGCCACCGGCCGTCGCCCGCTCAGTCGCGGTCTGCTCCTTGGCCTGGCCGCCGGGATCGGTGCCGCGGCGCTCCCTCCCTTGATGGGGCTCGGGCGCTCGCCCGGGGCGAGGTGGCCCGCCACCCCCCTGATGACGATCGCGCTCTACACCGCCGGCGGACTCGCCGCCGGCGCCGCCGGCCGGGCGCTCACCCGGACCTCCTAGTCCCAGGCGGATGGATCTCGGGCTGAGCGGCAAACGGGCGCTGGTGACCGGCTCGACCGCGGGGATCGGCTTCGCCGCCGCGCTCGCGCTCGCGCGGGAGGGCGCGCGGGTCACGGTGAACGGTCGCACCGAGGCTCGCGTGAGGGCCGCCGTGAAGGCCATCGGCGACCAGGTGCCGGGCGCGGAAGTCGCCGGCGTCGCCGCCGACCTCGGAGGCGCGGAGGGCTGTGCCGCCGTGACTCGCGCGGTCGCCGAGCTCGACATCCTGGTCAACAACATGGGCGTCTTCGAGCCGAAGCCGTTCGAGGAGATTCCCGACGAGGACTGGCTCCACTTCTTCGAGGCCAACGTGATGAGCGGGGTGCGGCTCTCACGGCACTATCTGCCGGGCATGCGCGCGCGTGACTGGGGACGGATCGTGTTTGTCTCCAGCGAATCGGCGCTCCAGATCCCGGTGGAGATGATCCACTACGGCATGACCAAGACCGCCCAGCTCGCCGTGGCTCGCGGCCTGGCGGAGTCGCTCGCGGCGACCGGCGTCACGGTGAACAGCGTGCTGCCAGGCCCCACCAGCTCGGAGGGCGTGGGCGAGTTCATCACCCGGCTCGCCCGCTCGCGCGGGATCGACCCCGCCGAGGCGGAGCGCGAGTTCTTCGCGACCGCGCGCCCGTCGTCGATCATTCAGCGCTTCGCCACGCCCGACGAGGTGGCCGCGATGATCGCGTACGTGTGCAGCGAGCAGGCGTCGGCGACGACAGGCGCGGCGCTCCGGGTGGACGGGGGCGTCGTGCGCGCGATCCCGTGAGCCCCACGTGACGCCGTTCTACCTCGTCGACGTCTTCACCAGCCGCCCGTTCACCGGAAACCCGCTCGCGCTCGTCACCGACGTGGACCATTTCGACACCGAGCGAATGGGCCGCATCGCCGGCGAGTTCAACCAGACCGAGACCACCTTCATCCTCCGGCCCACCGCCGAGGGTGCCGACTGGCGGCTCCGCTCGTTCACCGCGACCGGCACCGAGGTGTTCGGCGTGGGGCACAACGCCCTCGGCGCGTGCTGGTGGCTCGCCGCGTCCGGACGTCTGACGCTCGACGCGCCGACCCGCAGCTTCACCCAGGAGATCGACGGCAGGCTGCTTCCGGTCGAGATCCGCACCGAAGGTGGAACCGTGGCCGGCGTGAGCATGGCGCAGGCGACTCCGGTGTTCGGCGCGGTGGTCGGGAAGATCACGCCCCTCGCCTCCGCGCTCGACCTCGGTGACGCGGAGCTGGCCGTCGGTCGGCTGCATGCGCAGGTCGTCTCCACCGGCGTCCCCCACCTCCTCGTTCCCGTGCGCGACCGCGGTGCGCTCGGCCGTGCCCGTCCGAAGGCCGAGACCCTCGCCGCCTATCTCCGATCGGTGGGCGCACAGGGCTGCTACGTCTTCTGTCTCGATCCTCTCGACACCGATGCGCCGGTGCAGGCGCGGTTCTTCGGGCCGAATGTCGGGATTGGCGAAGACCCGGCCACCGGCAGCGCCGCTGGTCCGCTCGCCGCCTATCTGGTGGAGCAGAAGATCGCCGGCGAGCGGCGGCCGGTGATCATCGAGCAGGGGCACGTCATGGGCCGGCCCAGCCGGATCGAGGTGCGGGTGAGCGGCGGGGATATCCGGGTGTGCGGCACCGCGGTGCTGGTGGTGGAGGGCCGCCTCAGGCAGTAGGAGTCAGCATGCACCGGGACATGCGGATGGGCACGGCTCGGGCCGCCTGGCCGGCGCCGGGACGGCTGCCGACAGCGAGATGGGGGCCTGCTGCGACGCGTCTGGCGCTCTCGGCGTGCCTGGCGCTGCTGCCGGGGCGGGCAGCCGCGCAGGGGGTGGTGGTGCGGCAAGAGACTGTCGCGCGCCGGATGCCTCAGCAGACGGCGCTCGATTCCGTGGACCGGTACCTCCGCGCCGAGCTTGCACGGCAGCGGATCCCGGGCATGTCGGTCGCGATCCTGCGCGGCGACAGTGTGGTGCTCGCGCGGGGCTACGGCTTCGCGAACCTCGAGCACCGGGTGCCGGCGACGGACAGCACGGTCTACCAGTCGGCCTCGCTCGGCAAGCAGTTCACCGCCGCCGCGATCGTCACCCTCGCCGGCGAGGGCAGGCTGAGGCTGGACGACCCGATCCGCCGGTACTTCCCCGAGGGGCCGCCGGCCTGGCGGAGCGTCACCGTCCGCCACCTCCTCACCCACACCTCGGGCATCCCGGACTACACGGACAGCACCGTCGACTATCGTCGCGACTACACCGAGGACGAGCTCGTCGCGATGGCGGCCCGGCTGCCGCCGGAGTTCCCGGCCGGCGAGAACTGGAGCTACAGCAACACCGGCTACGTCCTGCTCGGCGTCCTCGTACGGCGGGTGACCGGCCGGTTCTATGGAGACTGGCTGCGCGAGCGGATCTTCGGGCCGCTGGACATGCGGGGCGCCCGCGTCATCTCCGAGAGCGAGATCGTGCCGAACCGCGCGGCGGGCTACGAGCTGGTCCAGGGCGAGATCAGGAACCAGGAGTGGGTCTCGCCCACCCTCAACACCACGGCGGATGGCTCGCTCTACCTGAGCGTGAGGGACCTCGCCCGGTGGACGGTGGGGCTCGACGAGGGGCGGGTGCTCGACCGCGCGGGGCTCGCGGCCAGCTGGACGCCGGTCCGCCTCCGGAGCGGCGCCACCTACCCGTACGGCTTCGGCTGGATGCTCGACCACCAGCGGGGCCGCCCTCGCACCGGCCACACCGGATCCTGGCAAGGGTTCAGGACCAGCATCCAGCGGTACCCCGACTCGGATCTCACCGTCATCGTGCTCGCGAACCTCGACGCGGCGCTGCCGGCACCGATCTCGTATACGGTCGCCGGCATCCTGGATCCCGCGCTGCTCCCGCCGCACCTGCTGCCGCCGCGCCGGGGCGGACCGCCCCAGCCGCTGGAGGCGCTGCTCGCCGCGGTCGTGGCCGACACGGCCGGCGCACGGCTCACGCCGGGACTCCGACGCTTCATCTCGAAGAGCATGCGGGAGGAGTGGAGCCAGGCCCTCGCGAGCGTGCGCCGGTGGGAGGGGCTCGGCTGCGATGACGTGGGCGACAGGCAAATCGACCGGCTCGGCGCGCGCGTCGCCCGGGTCTGCTACGCGCGTGCGGTCGGAGACGGCTTCCGTCGCCTCGTGTCGGTGGCCTACACCGCCGATTGGCGCGCGACGGAGCTCGACTCGTACTCCTATTAGGGCTCGCGCTCCTACGACTGCCCCGCGTCCCCGGTCAGCCGCTCCACCGCCGCGGCGATCATCCGATCCCGCTGCTTCTGGTCGAGCCACCTGCCGCCGACCGAGACGGCCTCGATCCGGCTGGTGTTCCGGATGTCGTCCAGCGGGTTGCCGGCGAGCAGCACGAGGTCCGCCCGCTTGCCCCGCTCGATGGTCCCCCACTCCTTCGAGGCCTTCAGGAACTCCGCCGGGTGACGCGTCGCGGCGGCGAGCGCCTGGTACGGCGTGAGCCCCGCCGCGACGAGGCTCTCCAGTTCGCGGTGGATCGTCCAGCCGTAGCCGAAGAACCACTCGGGCGTGTCGGAGCCGGCCATGATCTTGCCGCCTGAATCGGCGATCGCCTTCACCAGCTGGTTGCGCACCTCCACGTAGCGCATCCGCCGCGCCTCGCTGGCGGGATTCGCCCAGTACTTCTCGCGCGCGCCGAGATAGAGGTCCCGCAGCTCGGCCGGCATGATGCGCCAGTCCGGCCGGGAGCGGATCTCCTCCTCCGACTGCCCGAGCGCGAAGGCCTTCTTGAACACGGTGAGCGTGGGACAGGTGTAGATCCCGGCGCGCGCGGTCGCGCCGGCGATCCGTGCCACCTTGGCGTCGTCGATCCAGTCGAGGCTCTCCCAGTTCTTCGGCTTGAAGAGCCCGCGGTCGGAAACCGAGGCCTTCATCGGGGCGGAGTCGGCCAGCACCGATTCGAGATAGTTGTCTAGGTGCTCGATCTGCTGCCCCGCCTCCAGCGCCCGCGCGACGCCGACCTGCGGGTCCACGTGCCCCACCACGGGCAGCCCCCGACCCTTCGCCTCGTCCACGATCGCCTCGTACACCGGCGGCGTGATGAAGAGCGTGAGCTTGATGAAGTCGTAGCCGAGGTCTGCCATCTCCTTCACGGCGGCCCGCGCGTCCTCCGGCGTGGTGACCTCGCGGCTGTTTGCGTCGGCCTTGCCGGTGAACTGCGGGCTCGCGATCCAGAGCTGCGGTCCGACGACGCGCCCCGCCTCGACCTCCCGGCGCAGCACGAGGTGCTCCGGCGTGCCGATCATGATGCGGGTCGCGGTGACCCCGTTGGCCACCATCACGCCGAGCTCGTACTTCGCGACCGAGTCCGGGATCTCGCCGTCCGAGTAGAGGTGGGTGTGCATGTCGGCCAGCCCGGGGATGAGGTACTTCCCGCGGCCGTCCACCCGTCGCGCGCCGGCCGGCACCCGCACCCGGCGTGCCGGGCCGACCTCCGCGATCCGGCCGTCACGCACCACCACGGTGGCGCCGACCAGGGCCGTGTCGGCGCTCATGGGAATGACGGTGACATCGGTGATCGCGAAGGTGCCGGGAGCGAGCGCGCCCCGCGACGCCTGCGCGTCGAGCGTGCGGTATCCGGCAGGCGAGGCGAAGAGGACGAGAGCGCACACGATCGGGAGTCGCATGGTGACGGGTTTCCCTTCGGCGTTCGGTCGCGGACGATGGCGGGTAGGTCGACGTCGGGTCGTGGCAGCCGTACGAAGGAAAGGACGCCGAGTTTCCGGGCGGCCACCCAGGTCCGCCGGCCCGAGATAGCGGGACCTCTGTCCGCGCGATATCCTTCGGCAGCTCAGCCCAAGGAGCCTCGATGGGTGCCACGTCGGCCGAGCCTGCGGCCCACTCTCCCGGTCTGGATGCCCTCCGGTCGCTGCTCATTCCCGGCGAGCGGCTCGAGTGCTACGCCGTCCAGCATCGCCTGTTCGCGCTGACCCACCGCCGGCTGGTGGTGGGCGCCACCTCGGGGCGGCTGATCGCGGTGCAGCGAGGGCTCATCAGCGGATTCACCACCCGGGACGTCCGCTGGCAGGACCTCCGTGACGCGCAGCTCCAGGTCGGGATCTTCGGCGCGACGCTCACCGTCTCCGCCGATCCGGGCGACGACCTCGCGGGCGCGACCGGCAGCGCGGTGATCCATCAGTTCGGGGGGCTGCACAAGGCGCAGGCGCAGGAGGTGTACCGGGCCTGCCAGTACCAGGAGCAGTCCTGGCGCGAGAAGCGGCGGGTGCGCGAGCTGGAGGAGATGCGCGCCCGGTCCGGGGGCGTGCACCTCGGCGCCATGGCGGGGCCCGGCGGCGGCGGGGGCGAGGACGCCGCGCGCTCGCCGCAGGCCCGCCTCCAGCGCGCGAAGGACATGCTCGACCAGGGCCTGCTCACCGACGCCGAGTACGAGCAGGTCAAGGCGAGAATACTCGGCGAGCTGTAGCTCACGCTTCGGGAGACATCGGGATGCCGCTATTCGTGGTGCGCCACAGCCATGCCGGAGAACGCTGCCCGGCGGAGGATCCGTACATGGGCGCCATGCTCCTGAGCCACCTGAGCCGCCCCAACGTGCGGCGGCACGGGGTCGAGATCCTCGGCGAGGCGGTCGTGCAGGGCGAGCACACGATGTTCCTCATCGCGGAGGCGGCGGACGAGGGCCGGCTGCGCGAGTTCCTCCAGCCGTTCCAGCTCGCGGGTAGCGTTGACGTCTACCCCGCCAGCACCTGCGCCCGGGTGGTGGCGAGCGGCGGCTGCGGCGCTCCCCTGCCAGCCGGCGGCCCCGGCCCGGAGCTCGATCCGGAGGAGATCTGCCAGCACGCCATCGACGCCGGGCTCCTGGTCCACCGGGCGCATCCGCTCAACTGCGAGACGCCGCTGAGCGAGCTGGTGGGTGGCGTGGTGGTCCCCACCGCGCGGTTCTACGTCCGCAACAACTTCCCCATCCCGAGCCTCGATGCCGCCGACTTCCGCCTCCGGGTGAACGGCCTCGTGGACCGCCCGCTCGCGCTGGGCCTCCGCGAGCTCCAGAACATGCGCTCCCAGACCGAGGTGGTGACCCTGGAGTGCGCGGGCAACGGACGCACGCTCTTCGACCCGCCGGTGCCCGGCGAGCGGTGGCAGTACGGCGCGGTGAGCACCGCCGAGTGGACCGGGGTGCCGCTGGTCGAGGTCCTCGATCGCGCTGGAGTGCGATCCGGCGCGGCGGAGGTGCGATTCCGCGGCGCCGACGGCGGCGAGGTGGACAGGCGGCGCGGGACGATCCGCTTCGAGCGGAGCCTGACGCTCGACCAGGCGCGCGAGTCCGATGCCCTCCTGGCCTACGCCATGAACGGTGAGCCGCTCCCCATTCAGCACGGCTACCCGCTCCGGCTGGTGGTACCCGGCTGGTACGGCGTCGCCTCGGTGAAGTGGCTGACCGAGATCGAGGTGACCGACCAGCCGTTCGACGGCTATTACCAGGCCGAGCGGTACGTCTACTACTGGTGCCGCGACGGCCGTGAGGTCCGCGAGCCCGTGACGCTCCAGAAGGTCCGGGCCCTCATCACCGAGCCCGCACCAGGGCAGGAGGCCGCGCCGGGCGAGCTGGTCGTGCGCGGCGTGGCCTGGTCGGGTGCCGCGCCGGTCGCGCGGGTCGAGGTGAGCGTGGACGGCGGCGAGTGGCGCGAGGCCCGGCTGGTGGGCGAGCGCAAGCGTCACAGCTGGCAGTGGTGGGAGCTCATCGCCCGGTTCGAGCGCAAAGGCGACGTCACCCTCCGCGCCCGCGCCACCGATCTCGCCGGCCGCACCCAGCCCGACCGGGCCGAGTGGAACAAGCTCGGCTACGGCAACAACGGCATCCACGAGGTGACCGCCCGGATCACCTGATCTCCGGCGCCTCGCGTTCCCTCCTCATCCCCCACACTCCGGCTTCTATACCTATGGACTGGATAACCGACCCGCAGGCCTGGGTGGGCTTCGCCACCCTCACGGTGCTCGAGATCGTGCTCGGCATCGACAACATCATCTTCATCTCGATCCTCGCGGGCAAGCTGCCCCGGGAGCAGCAGGGCAAGGCGCGCTTCATCGGCCTGGCGCTGGCGATGGTCATGCGGATCGCGCTGCTCTTCTCCCTCTCCTGGATCATCCGCCTCACGGCGCCGCTCTTCGAAATCGTGGGGCAGGAGATCTCCGGACGGGACCTGGTGCTGCTGATCGGCGGGCTCTTCCTGATCGGCAAGGCCACCCACGAGATCCACGATCGTCTCGAGGGCGATGAGGGGGAGCGGTCGGTGAAGGTGGCGCCGTCGCTTCGCAGCGTGCTGATCCAGATCATGCTGCTGGACGTCGTCTTCTCCCTCGACTCGGTGATCACCGCCGTGGGCATGGTGGATCAGCTCGGCGTCATGGTGTCGGCCGTGGTCGTGGCGGTGGGCTTCATGATGGTGTTCGCGAAGCCGGTGAGCGACTTCGTGGAGCGGCACCCCACCGTGAAGATGCTGGCGCTCAGCTTCCTCATCCTGATCGGGGTGTCATTGGTGGCGGAGTCGTTCGACCAGCACATCCCGAAGGGCTACATCTATTTCGCGATGGCCTTCTCGGTGATGGTGGAGGTGCTGAACCTGAAGTCGAGAAAGCCGAAGGCGGAGCCGGTCCAGCTGCGCCACGTCTACTCGGCGGAGCCGACGAAGGGGGCGGCCTAGAGGGAGGCGTCGCGCTCCTCGAGCAGGCTCCGGTAGGTGAG
>DATABZ010000304.1:0-33643 GCA_036259315.1 Gemmatimonadales bacterium
AACGGCGTGACCGCCCGGAGGCGTGACCTCGGCACTCCAGAGCACACCGCGGAGCATCGCAGGCAAGTTCGCTCACTGCCGACATGGCACTGTGTGCTTGTGCCGTGTCGGCAGTGAGCGAACTTGCCTTCCCAGTGATGCCCGACCGGTGCTGCTCTAGCCGCTCGCGAGGCGCACTGCCCACGACGCGCGGCTCAGAACCGGATCTTCAGTATCCTCCCCTCGGTGCCGACGAGCCACCCGTGCCGCGGATCCGCGAAGGCCACCGCCCAGTAATCCCGGACATCCGGGAGGAGGTGCCACTTCCGTCCTTCGTTCCGCGTCCAGGCGGCGCCGCCCGGGCCGGTGATCACGACGGTCCTGGCATGCTCCCCGCGAGGCCCCGCACCCGCGTAGCTGAGGCCATAGGCCGCGCCCGGGAACGGGGTCCCGTCCACCAGCTTCCAAGTCTTTCCCCCGTCCCTGGACACCGCGACGTTGTCGGACAGCGCGTCGGGCGCATCGAGGTCGCCGCCGGCGAGGATGCCGTGCCGCTCGTCGCGGAAGGCGACGGTGAAGAGGCCGGATAACGCGGTGCCCTGGGGGAGTGGGGTATCGTACGAGCTCCACGTGTTCCCGCCGTCGGTGGTCGCGAGAATGCGCGCCTTGGCGGCGGCACCGGTTGCGATCCACGCGTGTCCCGTCCCATGAGTGGCGACGCAGGTCCCGCTCGCTGCGAAGGCGGCCTCACCCGGCTGCGCCGCCGGCAGCTTGCCTCCGATCCGGCCCCACCGCTCGCCGCCGCTCCTCGTGCGGAGCACGGGAAGCCGGCCGTGGAGCGCGTCGCCCATGACGAGGCCGCGATCGGGGGTCCAGAAGTCGAAGCAGTCATAGAAGGCATTGGGTTGGGGGGCCGTGAACTGCAGGGTCCAGTTCTCGCCCCCGTCCACGGTCTTGTAGATCCGCGAGTCACTGCCGACGCCGGCCGCGAGGAGATACGCCACCTCGGCGCTCACGGCGTGCACGTCGCGGAACTGGAGGAGCTCCGCACCGGGCACCACGCCGGCTCTCCAGTTTCGTCCTCCATCCGTGGTGACCACATAGGTGCCGCCGACGCCGCTGGCCCATACCACGTCGGCATCGACCGGACTGACGGCCTGCAGGCGGTTGGTGGTGCCGCTGTGCTGCGCCCGCAGCGTGGGACCGTCGTCGGATCGCGCCGAGGGGAGCGAGGGAGAGTGGTCGAGCGCGGGCGCGGAAGGATCGGCGCAGGCCAAGGCCGTCACGGCGACCAGCGCGGCCGCCGCTGAGTTGGTCGAGAGGAGGCGAGACATGGGAAATGCTCCGTGTAGAGGATTGCGGGAGAGCATCGCCACACTAGGGATCGCCTTCCCCGACCGCAAGAGCGCTCGCGTCCATCGCGGGTGCGGGCACGCTGTCGAGCCCGGCTCCTGCGGCTATTATTCCGGCCGATGACACCTCTGAGCACCGTCGGCCGTGAGCCGCAGGACGTGGCGGGCGACGCGGGGAGTGACGCGCCGGTTCCGCCCCGGCTGACGCCTGCCCGGCGACGCAGCCGGAAGCTCTGGCGCCGGATCCGGAGTGTCGCCGCGCTGCTGCCTCCGACCGGGTTCCAGTGGGTGCGCCATCTGCTCTGGCATGGAAGCCCCCTGCCCATCTCGCGACCCCGAACCCTCACCCATCATTTGTTCCACAAGATGGCGCGCGACCGCGATCCCCTGCTCACGGTCACCTCCGACAAGCTGGCGGTGCGGGGCTACGTGGCCGAGCGGCTCGGCGCGGAGTTCCTGCCGACGCTGTACGCCGTGCTCGACTCGCCCGAGGCCCTGCTCGACGTGGACTTGCCGGCACGCTATGTCGTCAAGGCGACGCACGGCAGCGGAATGACCGCGGTGGTCACGAGCGACGGCGGCCCGCAGCGGGCGGCCGTCGCCGCGCGGGCGCGCAGGTGGCTGGCCACGCGGTACTGGCGCAAGAACGGCGAGTGGGCCTATCGCAACGTCCCGCCCCGGCTCATCGTGGAGGAGTTCCTCGACGCTGGCGCCGGCGAATCGCCGCCGGACTGGAAGTGGCTCTGCTTCGGCGGGCGCGCGGCGCTGGTCCAGGTCGATTTCAACCGGTTCACCGGCCACACCCGGAACTTCTACGATCCCGAGGGCACGCCGGTCGCGCTGCGGATGTACTACCCGCCCGGGCCCGAGATCGCGCTGCCGGCCACGTTCGACGCGATGCGCACCGTGGCGGAGCGGCTCGCCGCGGCATTTGCCTTCGTGCGGGTGGACCTCTACACGCTCGGTGACCGGATCGTGGTCGGGGAGCTGACGCATTACCCGACCGGCGGCAACAAGTCGTTCGACCCGCCGGAGTGGGACGCCCGGCTGGGCGCCCTGTGGCCGGCGGACGGCGCCCCGGTTCCGGAGTAGGCCATGCCCACACCGAAGCTGATCGGCCGCTTCACGCGCGACACGTCCACGGAGCCGAGGACCGTCTCGGGGCGGGCGCGGCGGCTGCCCGACGACCTGCTGCGGCAGGCGAGCCGACGGGTCGAGATCATGGCGCTGGTGGCGGGGACCATGTGGACCCTCGCCCCTGCCCTGTCGCATCTCGCGCTCTACCTCACCGACCCCGCCGATCCCCGCCTCGCTCCCGTCAGCCGGGTCAATGTGATCGCCGCGGGGTGCGTGGTCCTGTCTCTCGGGCTCTACGCCTATCTGCGCACCGGCAGGCGCGATCCCGAGCGCGTCATGAATTTGGCGCTGGGGTTCATGGTGGCGATGACGTTCGCCATGGGCGTCCTGATCCACTGGGCCCGTCCCTGGTTCGTCCCCACGGACCTCGAGCCGATGATCACCTGGTCCGGCCCCATCATCCTCATCACGGCGGCCCTCGTGCCGGTCGGCCCGCGGAAGATGCTGCTCGCCGGCTCCATCGCCGCCTCGATGGACACGATCGGCATGGTGATCGCCCGGGCCACCGGGAGCTACGAGTTCGATTCGATCTCCAGCGCCGTGCTCATGCACTATCCCAATTTCCTGATGCTGGGCGCGGCGGTGGTGATCTCGCACGTGGTCACCCGACTCGGGCAGCAGGTCAGACGTGAGCGGGAGATGGGCAGCTACCGCCTGGGTGACCTGCTCGGCCGTGGCGGCATGGGCGAGGTCTATCGCGCCAGCCACCGCATGCTCGCCCGACCCGCCGCCATCAAGCTGATCCGGTCGGAGGTGCTCGCCTCGGGCAGCGCGGAGATGGCCAGCACCGCCGTGGCGCGCTTCCGCCGCGAGGCGGAGGCCGCGGCCAGGCTGCGCTCTCCGCACACGGTCGAGCTGTACGATTTCGGCGTGACCGAGGACGGCACATTGTATCTGGTGATGGAGCTGCTGGAGGGCCGGAACCTCGAGCACCTGGTCAGGGAGCAGGGCCCCCTCGAGCCGGCGAGAGTGATCCACATCCTCCGCCAGGTCTGCGAGTCCCTAGAGGAGGCGCACTCGCTCGGCCTGGTGCACCGCGATATCAAGCCGGCGAACATCCACGTCGGAAGGGTCGGTCTGCGGGACGACTTCGTGAAGGTGCTGGACTTCGGGCTGGTGCGGTCCTTCACCGGCCCCGCGGACGAGTCCCTGACGGGGGCGGCCGGCATGACGCCGGGCACCCCGGCCTACATGGCCCCCGAGATGGCGAGCGACCGTCCGCTCGATGGGCGCGCCGACCTCTATTCCCTGGGCTGCGTGGCCTACTATCTCCTCACCGGTCACCTGGTCTTCGAGGGCGACACGCCGCTGCAAACCATCATCAAGCATCTCCAGCAGCCGGCCGAGCCGCCGTCGCGCCTGGTCGACCGCCCGATCCCCGCAGCGCTGGAGGAGCTGGTGATGGCCTGCCTGGCGAAGCGGCCGGAGGATCGGCCGTCCAGCGCGGCGGAGCTTTCAAGGCAGCTTGCGTCGGTGGACCGCGAGCTCAGCACGGTATAACAACTTACTTGAGGTCACCCTCGTAAGCTGTTATCGGAGTACGATTAAACCTTAGCCAAGTAGAGTATCGCTGAAGTCGCGAAGCAACGGCTTCACGCACCCTGCGTGTGAGGCTAGCCCCTGCGGAGGGCGTCGGCGGCGGTCTCGATCCGGCGCCGGTAGTCGGCCGCCGATTCTCCCTCCCGCCGCTCTGGTGGAACGAACGCCGGGTCCTCAGGCTCGGACGAGCCGATCCGGTTCACGAAGAGGTCCCCGCCCTTGGCCTCCACCGCGGCCTCGAAGCGCTCGACCGTATCCAGCAGATCCGCCACCTCTTCGTCGCCGTCCGCCCGATCCACGCGGATGCCGCGCTCGGAGAGGCGGTACTCCGCCTCCTGCCGCGCGTGCCGCTCCTCTTCCACCCGGTTGGGATTGAGATCCCGCTGTTCCCGCTCGTAAGGTGCCGACATGGTCGGATGCTAGCACGACTCGCCCGGCCCGGATGTGCGGCCCGTCACCCTCGCAACACCTGCTCCGCCGCCCGCCGACCCGACCGCAGCGCACCTTCCACAGTCGCGTTGTAGCCGCCGCCGCAGGTCGCCTCTCCGGCGAAGTAGAGGGTCCCGGAGACGGGCTCCGCCAGTACCCGCCAGGCATCGGCGCCACCGACGGCCACGTAGCTGTACGCCCCGCGTGCGAGCGGGTCTGCCGTCCAATCGTGCGAGTGCCAGGCCTCCAGCTGGCTCGCCACCTGCCGAGGAGCCATGCCCAGCGCCGCGGCCAGGGAGATGACCGAGAGATCCTTCAGGGCCTCACCGGCGGCGCCGGCGAGCCGCGCGGCATAGGGTCCGCCCGCCCACCCGGTGATCAGGGGAAGGTTCGGATCGCTGGCAGTCCACCAGGTCGGCAGGGGCTGATCGTATGCGTGGACGAACAGCGCGTCCTCCAGGCTCTCGATGTCCCGCCAGAAGGCGCGGCGGAAGGCGAGCACGACCTTCACCACGGGTCCCATGGGGAGCGTCCGCGCCGCTGCGCGCTTGTCGCCGAGCGTCGGTGTGAATCGAATCGCCGCGGGCTGATCCGTCGCAGGGTCGAGGAGCGGGAGCGGCACGGTGACGACCGCGGCGCTCCCACGGTACGTGGCGCCGCGCTCGGTGTGGATCTCGACCGACCCGGGCCGCCACCGCACCGATGTGACGAGGGTGCCGAGTCGCAGGTCGCAGCGCCCGTCGATCACCCGAACCAGCGCGTCCACCGCGGGCCACAGCCCACCCGCAGAACGGATTTCAGAAGCTTCGGCCGGTTGCGTGCTCTCCACCTGCGCCAACCAGCGAACGCTGAGCCGCTCGGGGTCGGCGGCGTGGAAGCCTTCGACGTAGCGGAGCAGGTGCGCGCGTACCTCGTCGGCATTGGCCTCCGCCTCGATGCCGCACTCCCCGAGCGCCTCCACCAGTGAGCGATCAGCCGCCGCAGGGTCGTGCGCCCGCTGGACCAGTCGCCTCGCGAGCGACGAAAGATCGCTGAGATCCTGCCACTCCCGACCGGCCCGGCGCAGCTGCCTGCCGCGCGCCTCCACCAGGCGCGCCCCGCTGCTCACCAGGAGATCGTGCAGCTCGCCCTCGGCACCGATCCACTCGGCGCCGAGATCGATCGGCGCGCCGCCGAGCGATCCGGGTTCGGTCAGCACTCTCCCGCCGAATCGATGGCGCCCCTCGAGCAGGGTGACGGCCGCGCCCGAGTCCACCAGGCGCTCGGCAGCGGCGAGACCCGCCATCCCGCCGCCGATCACGACGACGTCCGTCACGACACCATCGGTTGTCAGTAGGAGACGAGATCGGCGTGCTCGGGGTGGTGGCGGATCCACTGCGCCACGTACCAGCAGCTCGGGATGATCCGCAACCCCTCGGCCCGGGCGTACTGAACCGCCGCCTGCACGAGCTGGGCCGCGATGCCCTTGCCGCGATCGGCCGGCGGCACGTAGGTGCTGTAGAGCTCGAGGACACCGGGGCCACCGGGTGCATAGGCGAGCACGGCCGTGCCGCTGGTCGCGGGGAGGGTGAAGCGGCGGGCGGCGGAATCGTGCTCGACCGACATGCCTCGGACGCTAGTCTCTTCCGGCGCCGATTGCCACCCTGCGCAGGTCTCGGCCTGCAGGTGCCGACCGTGTCTGTTGTCTCCGCTGGCGCCGCCACCAGCTCCGGTTCGCGGCCCTGATCGCGGGCGGTCCCGCCGCGTTGGTGGCGCCGGGAGTGTGCGGCTATTCTGTACCAATGCCTGCGCCCGTCGGCCGCGAGGAAGTCACCGGCCAGCTCCTCGACCTCGGAGTGCAGCCCGGGGGCGTCCTCCTCGTTCACACGGCGTTCTCGCGAGTTCGCCCGATCGACGGCGGTCCTGTCGGGCTGATCGAAGCGCTTCGTGCCGCGCTTGGCCGCGGCGGGACGCTGGTCATGCCGAGCATGGCGGACGACGACGAGCACCCGTTCGACCCCACTGAGACGCCGTGCCGCGGCATGGGGGTCGTCGCCGACACCTTCTGGCGACTACCCGGGGTGCTGCGGAGCGACAGTCCGCACGCTTTCGCCGCCGCCGGCCCGCACGCCGCCTCAATCACGGAGCCCCATCCGGTGGACATTCCCCATGGCCCCGTGAGTCCCGTCGGCAGGGTCCACGACCTCGACGGCCAGGTGCTTCTGCTCGGTGTGGGGCACGACGCGAACACGACCGTGCACCTGGCCGAGCATCTGGCCGGTGTACGCTACCGGCGCCCCTATGTGGCGACGATCCTCGTGGAGGGTCGGCCCACCCGCTGCCATTACGACGAGATCGACCATTGCTGCGAGAAGTTCGGCCTCCTGGACGAGTGGCTGGATGTCGAGGGGCTTCAGCGCCGGGCTCCCGTGGGCCATGGCGAGGGACGGCTGGCCCGGTCCACCGACATCGTGCGAACGGCGGTAGCCCGGATCCGCGAGGAGGAGACGGTCTTCCTTCACCCTGCGGGTACCTGCGACGAGTGCGACGCGGCACGGGCCAGCCTGCCGTGAGCCATCCCCTTCACCCGACCCCGAGTTTCTTCATGCGCCCGACGGTCATGCTGCGCCCCCTAGCCCTGGTCACGCTGCTGGCCGTTCCTCTTGCGGCCCAGAGCCCTCCACCCCGGTTCGACGGCTATGTCCGGCGCGTCATGCAGACGTTCGCCGTTCCCGGCCTGTCGGTCGCCATCGTGAAGGACGGCAAGGTGGTGCTGACCAAGGGCTATGGCGTGCGCCGGCTGGGAGACCCGGCACCGGTGGACGAGCATACCCGCTTCGGCATCGCCTCGAACACGAAGCTGTTCACGGCGACCGCGCTGGCGCTGCTGGTGGAGGAAGGCCAGCTGGAATGGGACGCGCCGGTGATCCGCTACCTGCCCTGGTTCGCGATGCACGACCCGTACGTCACCCGCGAGCTCAGCGTCCGGGACCTGCTGGTGCACCGGAGCGGGCTCGGCCTGGGCGCGGGGGACCTCCTCTGGTGGCCGCCCTCGACGTACCGGCGCGAGGAGATCGCTCGGCGGATCAGGTACATCCCGCCGGCGACCTCGTTCCGCGGCGGGTACGCCTACGACAACGTGCTCTACCTGGTCGCGGGCGAGGTGATCGAGGCGGTATCAGGCCGGTCCTGGGAAGACTTCGTGCGCACCCGCATCCTGGCGAAGGTCGGGATGACCGGCAGCGACGTGCTGCATTCGGCGGCGGCCGAGGGCGGGAACGTCGCCGGCACCCACGCGGAGGTGGAAGGAACGGTGCGACCGATCGCGCCCTTCCTGAGCGACAACACGAACCCGGCCGGCGGCATCATGGCCGGAGCCGCCGACATGGCGAAGTGGATGATCGTGCAGCTCGACTCCGGCCGTGTGGCCGGCGGGGACCGGCTCTTCGACCCGGAGACCACGAGCGAGCTATGGCGGGAAGTGACGCCGGTGCCGATCGGGCCGCCGCCCGAAGGAGCCGCCCACCTGCGGGCCGGCATGGCGGGGTACGCGCTGGGCCTTCACGTGCGCGACTACCGAGGCCGGCGGCTTCTGCAGCACACCGGAGGGCTCCCCGGCTACGTCTCCAAGGTCGCCATGATTCCCGAGCTCCGGCTCGGCGTCGCCGTGCTCACCAACCAGGAGGCCGGCGCGGCGTTCGAGTCCATCGTGTACCAGGTGCTCGATCACTATCTCGGCGCGAGGGCACCGGACTACCCGGCGGTGTACCAGCGGCACGTGCAGGAGAGCCGGGCCGAGTCACGGGCGCAGGTGCGGGAGGCAGCGACCGCTCGCGATTCGACGTCGGGCCCCTCGCTCCCGCTCGAGCGCTACGTGGGGACCTATCGAGATGCCTGGTATGGCGACGTGACGATCGCACTGGAGGGGGGCAGGCTGGTGATTCGATTCACCCGCACCCCGTCACTGGTGGGCGACCTGCTCCACTGGCAGCACGACAGCTTCCTGGCCCGCTGGCGCGACCGCGAGCTCCGGGCCGATGCCTACGCGACCTTCGCGCTGCGGCACGACGGCACGATCGAGCGGCTTCGGCTGGTGCCGAGCTCACCCCTGGTGGATTTCAGCTTCGATTTCCAGGACCTCGACCTGAGGCCGGTGAGTTCCCACTCCGCTGCGACCACGGAGTGAGCGGGAGGTTGGCGCGGGAAGCGCCTCTGGGCTAGCGGTCTTCTCGCCGGGGCCGCTCTTCCTGCGGACGCCCGCCACGAAACTCGAAGTGCTCGGGAGGCAATACGCGGCCGTGCCGGCCCGGCGGTGCGCCGCGGAGCAATCCGCTCGCGAGCACGCGGTCACACAGCTCGGCCGCGGGCTCCCAGACGCCCGCCTGAATGCCGGGATAGCGGCGGGCATATTCGGGACGAAGGCGGGCCTCCCGGCGGCCTATGGACGAAGCGCCGCCTGCAGCAGGGTCCAAGCGGGACGCTGCCGACATCGACGGTGGCTGCGGCATTAGCAACCTCACATGTCAGAGAGTACGCAGTACACCTTGGTAGCACCTGGCCTCCCAGTCAAGGCATCGAGCCGTCACGAAGCGTCGGCAAGCCCTGCGGCGGCGGCCCCGACGCCGCCGAACCGGCGCTCCCTGGTCTCGTACTCCCGTACCGCAGCCGAGAGATCGTCGCCACCGAAATCGGGCCACATCCGCTCGACGAAGTGCAGCTCGGCGTACGCCGCCTCCCAGAGCAGGAAGTCGCTGAGCCGGCGCTCGCCGCCGGTGCGGATCAGCAGATCCAGCTCCGGCACCGCGCTTCCGTGGTCCACGATCGCCAGCAGACGGCCGAACGCGTCGCGGGTCGGCACCGTGTCCGGCCGCAGGCATTGCGCGGCCCGAAGGATCGCGTCACGCGACGAGTAGTCGATGGCGACGCGGAGGAGCAGCCGGGCGCCGCCCGCGGTCTCGCGCTCGCACGCCTGGATGCGCCGGCAGAGACGCCGATCGAGCCGATCGCGCCGCCCGATCACCTCCAACCGCACGCCGTTCTCGACGCAGCGCGCCGTCTCGGCCCGGAGGTATTCCCGGAAGAGCCGCATGAGCACCGCCACCTCCGCCGTGGGCCGCCGCCAGTTGTCCGCGGAGAAGGCGTAGAGGGTGAGCACGCGGATCCCCAGCGCGGGCGCGGCCTCGACGACACGCCGGACGGCCGCCGCCCCTGCCCGGTGACCCGCGGACCGTGGCTGCCCGGCGCGTGTCGCCCAGCGGCCGTTGCCGTCCATGATGATGCCGACGTGAAGAGCACTTTGTCCCATAAAGTTAGACCTCAAAAAAAGGGAGTCGCTGCTACCGCTCGCGGGTCGCGCGGATCAGCGCCTCCATGTGGGCCAGATAGCGCTCCAGTGCCAGACGGCCTTCGGCGCTCAGCCGGTACTCGGTCCGGGGCACGCGGCCCTCGAACGACTTGGTGCAGACGATGTAGTCGGCATCTTCCAGCCGGCGCGCATGCACGCTCAGATTGCCGTCGGTGGTGTCGAGCAGACGCTTGAGCTCGTTGAAGGTGAGCGACTCGTTCACGGCAAGGGCGCTCACGATGGCCAGGCGCATGCGCTCGTGGATCAGCCGGTCGAGCATGAGCGGGCCCTGCCCCGCCGCTCCACCAGGCACCCCCTCCAGCTTGCGCCCTTCGCCGCCGCGCTCGGGCGGATGGCGCGGCGCGAGGTTGGACTTAGCCACCATACCTCCTCGCGATGAGCAGTCCGAAGATGATGTGGAGCCCGCCGAAGCCGGCGGCCATGAGCGGATTACCCCAGCCCGCGGGGCCGAACAGCGCGGCGGCACCGACCGCCATGAAGCAGATCCCCATGACGGGCACCGCGCGCACCGAGAACGTGCCGCCGGTCACGATGCCGGTACCGTACAGCAACAGCCAGGTGCCCGGCAGGGACTGGTACAGGCCCTCACGTGCCAGGGCCAGGGTGAGCAGCGCGCCCACAACGAGCGGCGGCAGAAAGCTCAGCACGAAACGGCGGCCCGACTGCGACAGGACCGGCGTTCCGGCCCGACGCGCCTTCAGCACCATCGTCCACCCGCCGATCAGGAGGGCGGCCCCAGACGCCACCAGCCAACAGGCCATCCACTGCTCGGCCGTCGTCGCCCGCGCCGCGAGTGCGGCCGCAACCAGTGCCGTCGCACCCATGGCGACGCCGCCCCACCCGGGCACGGCGGTGAACGCCGTGGCCCGCTCCATGGTCCTGCGGATGAACGAGAGGTCGTCCATCGCGCGGGCGTGCAGGGGCTCGGCCGGACGGGGAACGCGATGGGGTGACGCCATGCAGCCCAGTATAGACTGGGGCCCCAGTTTACAGCAAGTGCTTTGTTGTATAAAGCTCGTCGTGCCCGCTTGGTGACCGGTTCTCTCAGTGGAGCTCGGAAGTGCACTCGGGGCAGCGGGTGGCGCCGATCGGAATGGCCATCCGGCAATAAGGGCAGTCCTTGGTCGCCGGTGCGACCGCGGGCTGAGGTCTGAGCCGGTTGGCGGCGCGCACCACCAGAAAGACGGCGAAGGCGATGAGGAGAAAGGTGATGACGGAGTTGATGAAGAGGCCGTAGTTGATGGTGACCGCGCCGGCCTGCTGGGCTTCGGCGAGCGTGGCGTACGGTGCCGGTCCCTTGGGCCCCGCCTTCAGCAGGAGAAAGAGATCGGAGAAGTCCACGTTGCCCAGCGCGAGGCCGATCGGCGGCATGATGACGTCGTCGACCAGCGACTTCACGATGGTGCCGAACGCGCCGCCGATGATGATGCCGACGGCGAGGTCGAGCACGTTCCCGCGCATGGCGAATTCCTTGAACTCCTTGAACATGGCGCGCCCCTCCGCTGGAAGGATGAGACCTGCACCGGGGCTCCGGATATACAGCGCCGGGACCCTCCCCGCCAGCCGAGTGCGGCGACGCCATCGGACACGCTCAGCAAGCTGCAAGGCATCACTCGGGCGTCGGAAATCCCGGTACACCCACCGGTACACCCAAAGGAAGGCGCAGACACGCGCGCGCCCCTCTCCTCCCGCGCCAGGGCTCCAGGGTGAGCGCACCGCCATGAACTTCGGCGATCTGGCGGCTCAGCACCAACCCGATGCCCGAGCCGCTCGCCTTCGTGGTGAAGAAGGGCACGAAGAGATTCCCGGGATCGGGAAGTCCGGGCCCTTCGTCCTCGACCACCACCTCCAGGACGCCCGCCCTCGCCCGCCATCCCACCTCGACTCCCCCGCCGCTCTCCAACGCCGCGTCGGCCGCGTTGCGCACGAGGTTGATCAGCAGCTGGTCGAGCTGGTCGCCATCGGCGGTGACCGAAACGGCGGGTCCTCCGGACACCCGCACCTCGAGTCTCGTCTCCAGCGCCGCCACCCGGCGCACCCAGGTCGCGACGTCCACCGAGCCGAGCTTCGGCCGCGGGAGCCGTGCGAGCCGGGCGTAGGAGCCCATGAACCGGCCGAGCGCCTCGGATCGGCCCTCGATGATCTCCAGGCCGGAGCGCAGGTCGCTTTCCCAGTCGGGGGGGCGGGTCGCCCGCGCGGCCAGGTTGCGCAGGCTGCCGGCGATGGACTTGATCGGCGCGAGGGAGTTGTTGATCTCGTGCCCCAACACGCGGACCAGGCGCTGCCACGCGAGCCGCTCCTCCGCGCGGAGCACGCGGCTCAGGTCGGAGATGACCAGGAGCTGGTGCGGCAGGCCCTCCTGGCGGAAGCTGCCGCTCCGCACCTCCCAGCGTCCGGCTCCGCCGGGAAAGGTCGCATCGAAGGTGCGCGGGCTCTCGCCGTCCAGCCAGTCGCTGAGCCCGAGCGCGTCCGAGGGCTTGCCCAGCAGCCGCTCGGCGGGCTGGTCGAGCAGCCGCTCGCCACCGCGGTTCACCAGCCGGAGCCGCCGGTCCGCATCGAACGCGAACACCGCGGCGTCGATCTCCTCGATCACGCGACGCAGCAGCGCGGTGGCCTCGAGCTCGCGGAGCCGCTGTCCCCGCAGGGTCTCGCTCAGCGCGTTCACTTCCAGCAGCGCAAGGCCGAGCGCGTCGTCAGGGCTGGCGCCGCGAGCGCGGATGGAGTAATCGCCTTCGCGGAGCGCGGCGAGCAGGTTGGAGATCGTCTGGAGGGGGCGAACCACGCGCTCGCGGAGGAGGAGGGCGCCGACGAGCCAAGTCCCCACGATCAGGAGGGTGAAGGTGAGCTGGGTCCGGAGCGGGTAGTCGCCGGTCCAGAGCAGCCAGGACGCTATGGCGACCGCCGGGAGACCGAGGACCAGAGCCCCGGTGAGAACGCGTGATTCGTGGCTGCGGGGCCGCCGCCTAGAGCCCATAGTGCTGGAGCCGACGGTAGAGCGCGCTGCGGCTCAGACCCAGCGCTTTCGCCGCCTGGCTCACGTTGCCCCCATGTCGCTCCAGCGCCTTCCGGATGAGCAGTCGCTCGACTTCCTCCAGCGGAAGATCCTCCAGCCGCGGGGACGCGCCCGGGGTCACGCGAAGCCCCAGGTCCGCCGCGCGCACTGCTCCGCCCTGCGCCATCAGCACGGCGCGCTCGAGGGTATGGTCCAGCTCGCGCACGTTACCCGGCCACGAGTGGGCCTCGAGCGCCTCCACGGCATCGGGCTCCAGGCCGACGATAGCCTTGCGGTAGCGCGCGGCGTACCGCCGGAGAAAGTGTTCGGCGAGCGCGCGGAGGTCCTCCCGCCGCTCGCGCAGCGGCGGGAGCCGGATCTCGATCGTGTTCAGGCGAAAGAGCAGGTCCTCGCGGAATCGCCCCGCGCCCACCTCGGCCGCCAGGTCGGCGTTGGTCGCGGAGAGGATGCGAACGTCGATCCGACGGGAGCGCGAGGCGCCCACCCGCTCTATTTCGCCGGTCTCCAGCACCCGCAGCAGCTTGGCCTGCTGCCGCGGGGCCAGCGTCCCGATCTCGTCCAGCAGAAGGGTGCCGCCCTCCGCGAGCTCGAACCGGCCGATCCGATCGCTTCGAGCGTCGGTAAACGCGCCCTTCACGTGGCCGAACATCTCGCTCTCGAACAGGCCCTCCGACAGCCCGCCGAGGTTCACCGCCACCATCGGCCGCGGGGCGCGAGGCGACGCGGCGTGGAGCCACTGGGCGATGACCTCCTTGCCGGTGCCGTGCTCGCCCGTGATCAGCACGTTCGCGTCCGAGGCGGCCACCCGGTCCATGAGCTGCAGCACCGGCCGCATGGCCGCGGACCGGGCGATCAGCTCGGGCGCACCGTCGCGCCGGAGCAGCCGGTTCTCGCTCTCCAGGCGGCGGGTACTGCGGAGCGCGCGGCCCAGCTCGACCTGGGTGCGGAGGGTGGCGAGGAGTCGGTTGTTGTCCCACGGCTTCTCGATGAAGTCGCGGGCGCCTCGCCGCATCGCCTCGACCGCCTTCTCCACACTGCCCCACGCGGTCATGACCACCGTCGGCAGGGTCGCATCGAGTGCCTGGAGCTGCGAGACCAGCTCCAGCCCCTCACGGCCGGTCGTGGTGTCCCGGGCGTAGTTGAGGTCGAGGAGCACGGCGTCGAAATCGGAGGCCTGAACCGCCGAGAGAACCGCGGCGGGCGAGGCGACGGTCTCGATGGTGTAGCCCTCGCCTTTGAGCAGAAGGCGCAGCGCCTCGCGGACGTCGGGCTGATCGTCCGCGACGAGAACGTGGGCGAGTGGTGAGCTGGATGGGGTCGGCACGGGTCGTCAAATCTAGCGTACGGAGCCTGGCCTGACGCCCTGGCGAGGCCACGCCGCTATGGGGCCGCCGATGGGGCCGCCGACTGGCGCGCCTCCGCGGCTCCGGCGGGCTCCACGACCCACCCATCGTGCAGGTTGATCGTCCGGTGCCCGTAGGAGGCGTTTCGCTCCGAATGGGTGACCTGCACGATCGTGGTGCCCTGCCGGTTGAGCCGGGTGAAGAGCTCCATGATTTCCTCGCCCTGGGCGCTGTGGAGATTCCCGGTCGGCTCGTCGGCCAGCAGCAGCTTCGGGTTGGCGATCACCGCCCTGGCCACGCCGACCAGCTGCTGCTGTCCGCCCGAGAGCTGGCTGGGATACAGGTCCTTCTTGCCGACGATCTGAAATCGGTCCAGCGTCTCCGCCACGATGGCGGCCCGCTCCTTCGGCTTGACGTCACGGTAGGAGAGCGGGATCTCCAGGTTCTCGTAGACGGTGAGATCGTCCAGCAGGTGGTACTTCTGGAACACGAAGCCGATGTACTTCTTGTTCAGCTCGACCCGCTTCTTGACGGAGAGCTCGTGCACCGGCTGGTCCAGGAACCAGTACTCCCCGGTCCAGGCGTTGTCGAGAATGCCGAGGATGCTGAGCAGCGTGGACTTCCCGGCCCCCGACGGCCCCATGATGGTGAGGAACTCCCCCTCCCGGATCTCCAGGTTGATCCGCCGGAGCACGTAGGTGCGGGTCGGGCCTGCCTGGTAGTAGCGGTCGAGATTCGCGATGCGGATCATGCGGTCGTCCTCGGAAGCGGGCTCGGTTGCCGGTGCACTCGACGCGGAGCGCGGGCGCGGGAATTCATTCGCTGCGCAGCGTGAGCGCCGGGTCCACCCGGGTCGCGCGCCGCGCGGGGAGATAGCAGGCGAGCAGGGCCACTGCGGCGAGCAGCAGCCCGATGGCCAGGAAGGTGACCGGATCGGCGGGCCGCACCTCGTACAGCAGCCCGGCGAGCAGGCGGGTCAGCACCAGCGAGCCCACCAGACCGATGCCGATGCTGATCAGGACCAGGCGCATCCCACCGAGCACGACGTCGGTCCTGGTCCGCCGCGGGTCCTCGCCCAGCGCCAGCCGAATGCCGAACTCGCGGGTCCGCTGGCTCACCGAGTAGGAGATGACCCCGAACACCCCGACCGCCGTGAGGAGCAGCGCCACGGCTCCCAGCACGCTCATGAGCACCAGGCTGAAGCGGGCCTGTGCCATCCCGCCGGAGAGGTATGCGCTCATCGGCGCCATCCGGCTCACCGGAAGATCGGGATCCATGGCCGCCACCGTCCGGCGCACCGGCGGGACCAGGCTCGCCGGGTCCAGCGAGGTCTCCACCACGAAGGTCATGACCGTCGGTGTTCCCTGCCCGATCGGATAGTAGATCTGGTGCAGGATGTCGCGGGTGAGATCGTGCTGGCGCATGTGCTCCACCACGCCGACCACCTCGGCGAAGGCGTTCTCCTCGCCCGTGGGGGCCAGCTGGAGCTGCTTGCCGACCGCGTTCTCTCCCGGCCAGGCGAGCTTCGCGAGGCTCTCGTCCACGATGATGACCGGCGGTGTGCCGGCCGAGTCGGCGTAGGTGAACGTGCGGCCCGCGAGGAGCTGCGCGTCCATGGCCGCGAAGTATTCCGGCGACACGTTCCGTCCGTCGGCGGTGACGCTCTCGAAGTTGCGGGCGGTCTCCTCGTCGTAGGCGAACGGCGACAGCGGCCCGCTGCCGGTGAGCGGCAGCTGCGAGACCAGGCCGACGGTCGTGACGCCCGGCAGTGCCTCCAGGCGACCCTGGAGCTCGCGGAAGAACGCCCGGCGCGCCGGGCCCCCGGGATACTTCGCGGAGGGCATCGAAAGCTCGAAGGTCAGCACGTCACCGCCGTCGTAGCCGGGATCCACGCGCTGCATCGCGAGAAAGCTCCGGACCAGGAGCCCCGCCCCCACCAGCAGGATGACCGAGAGCGCGACCTCGGCCACGATGAGGAGACTCCGGGCCCGTCGCCGGTCGCCCGCGCTCCCACCGCGGCCGCCGGCCTTGAGGTGCTCCTGCGGATCGACCCCGGCGGCGCGCAACGCCGGCACCAGCCCGAAGAGCACCGCCGTCAGCGCGCATATGGCGACCGTGAACCCGAGCACGGTGAGGTCCAGCTCGATGTCTCCCAGGCGAGGCAGGTTGGCCGGGTGCAGCCGGCGGAGCACGGCCAGCGCGAGCAGGGTGATGCCCAGGCCGAGCGCGCCGCCGGTGAGCGCCAGGAGCAGGCTCTCCGTCAGCACCTGACGCACCAGCGAGGACCGGCTCGCGCCCAGCGCGTTGCGCAGCGCGAACTCCGCCCGTCGAGTCGTTCCGCGGACCAGGAGCAGGTTCGCCACGTTCGCGCAGGCGATCAGGAGCACCATCCCCACCGCCCCGAGCAGCACGAAGAGCGCCGGCCGGGCATGCTTCACCACGTCGTAGTGGAGCGGCACGGCCCGGATGCGGAGGTTCGAGGCGGCGTGCTCCTTGAACTCCGAGCGGAACTGCTCCGCGATCAGGTCCATCTCCGCCTGGGCCTGCTCGAAGGTCACGCCGGGCGCCAGCCGGCCGAAGACGGTGAAGAAGGTGAGGTTGCGCGGCAGCGGCTGGCCGTAGTCGAACTGGATCGGGGCCCAGAGGTCGCCGTCGGTCACCTGGAACGCCTCCTTCGGCAACTGGAGACGGAAGTCCGGCGGCAGGATGCCCACCACTTCGTGCGCCACGCCGTCGATCTGGATCGTCTTCCCGACCAGCGACGGGTCCCCCGCATAGCGGCGCTGCCACAGCCGGTGGCTCAGCATCACCACGTCCGGGCCGTTGACCACCTCCTCCCCGGGGAGGAACTGCCGACCGAGCATCGGGGTGATGCCGAGCAGCGGGAAGAAGTTGGCGGTCACGGTGACGATGTCCGCCCGCTCGGGCTCGCCCTCGCCGGTGAGATTGCCCCGGAGGTTGGCCACGTTCCCCTCCGCCGCCGCCGCGAAGTCCTCGAAGGCGCGGCTCCGCTCCTTGTAGTCGCGGAAGTCCAGCGGCGAGACCGCCGGGAGCGACTGCGCGCCCTGGCCCAGGTCGTTCCAGATGTTGGCGAGGCGATCCGGGGCCTCGTACTGCAGGGGCCGGAGGAGCACGCCGTTTACCACGGTGAAGATCGTCGTGGTGGCGCCGATCCCCAGCGCGAGCGCCGCGACGGCGGCCACGGTGAACCCGGGGGTGCGGCGGAGCGCCCGGAGGGCGTAGCGGAGATCGGGTCCGAAGGTGCTCATCACTCGCTCCTGAGGGCGTCCATCGGGTCGGTGCGGACGGCGCGGAGTGCGGGCAGCAGCGAGGCCGCCAGTGCCACTAGGGCCAGCGCCACGGCGGTCCCCACGAACGTGGGCGTGTCGGTGGGCTCGACTTCGAACAGCAGGCGGCTGAGCAGCCGGCTCGCGGCGAGCGCGGCGAGCAGGCCGAACGCGATGCCGACCACGGCGAGCCGAACGCCCTGCGCGAGCACCAGCCGCAGGATCTCCCGGGGCACGGCGCCGAGCGCGATGCGTATCCCGATCTCGCGGGTGCGCTGGGTGACGAGGTGCGCCACGACGCCGTAGACGCCCACCGCGCCCAGCACGAGCGCCAGCAGCGCGAAGGCGGCGACGACCAGCATGGTGAGCCGACGCTCCGCGGCCCACACGCCCAGTGCCTCCTCCATGGTCTGCACCTCGGTCAGCGGGATGTCGGCATCGAGCTCGGCCAGCGCGGCGCGCAACGGCGCGGCGAGTCCGGCCGGGTTACCGTCGGCCCGGAGCACGACGCGCATGGTCCGGAGCGGCGTGCCGGTGCCCGCCGGGAACTGGGCGTGCGGCAGGTAGATCTCCGGACGCGGCTCGGCGTCGAGCCCGCGGTGCCGGACGTCGCCGACGATGCCCACGACCGTGCGCCAGACCGAGTCGGTCGCGCCGCCGCCCATCAGGAGCCGTTGGCCGATCGGGTCCTCGTCTGGCCAGGCCTGACGGGCGAGGGTGCGGTTGACGACCGCCACGGCCGGGCCCCCGAGCCGGTCACCCGGTTCGACGCCCCGCCCCTGCAGCACGGGCATGTGCATGGTCTCGAAGTAGCCCGGGCCGACCGCCTGCCAGTACGAGAGGTTCCAGTCCTCCTGTTTCGGCGGGAGCGAGTAGCGCCCCTCGCGGAGAAAGGACCAGTCGCCGAGCTCGAGTTGCGTCATCGGCAGCGCCTTGACCACCGCGGCCGAGCGCACGCCCGGGATCGCCTCTGCCCGGGCGACCAGGCGCTCGAAGAAGGCGCGGATGGACTCGTTGCTCTCGTAGCGCACCGGCGAGAGCTCGACCCGCGCGGTGAGCAGCCCGGCGGGATCGAACCCGGGGTCCACGCCCCGCATGCGCTCGAAGCTCCGGATCAGGAGCCCGGCCGCGACGACCAGCACCAGCGCGAGCGCGATCTGGGTGACGACCAGGCCGCGGCGGAACCGCTGGCGCCGCACGCCGGCGCTGCCGCTCCGGCCGCCGTCCGTGAGCGCGCGCGAGAGGTCGGGCCGCGCGGCATACCAAGCCGGCGCCAGGCCGAACACCAGGCCGGTGAGAATGCTGACCCCGGTCGTGAAGAGGAGCACCGGCAGGTCCAGGCCGATCGCCTCGAGCCGGGGCAGCGTCGGTGGCGCAGCCGCCACGAGCGCCCGGGTGCCGTACGCCGCGAGCAGGAGACCCGCTGCGCCGCCCGCGACGGCGAGCGTGGCGCTCTCGGTCAGGAGCTGCCGCACGAGGCGCCCGGCCCGGGCGCCCAGCGCGGCGCGCACGGCGATCTCGCGCTGGCGCTCCTCCGCGCGTGCCAGGAACAGTGAGGCGACGTTGGAGGCGGCGATCAGGAGCAGGAGCGCGACGGCGCCGAGCAGCACCAGCAGCACGGGCCGGATATCGCCCACCAGGTGCTCCGCCGCCGGTGTCAGCGATCCGGTGAAGGCGTCGTCGTACTCGTTCGGATGCTCCCGGACCATCGCGCTCATGATGCCGCCCACTTCCCGCTCCGCGCTCGCCCGGTCCATGCCCGGCCGCAGCCGTGCGACGACGGTCAGCCAGTGCCAGCCCCGCTCGCTCCGGTCGGTCGCGGGATCGAGCTGGAGCAGCGACCACGCCTCCATTCCGGCGCCCAGGTAGTGCGCGGGGAGCTGGAAGCCCGGCGGCATCACGCCGATCACGGTGGTCGGCATGTCGTCGAGCGTCAGGGTACGGCCGACGATCGTCGGGTCGGCGCCGAAGCGGCGGCGCCAGAGCGCATCGCTCAGGAGCACGACCGGCGGTCGGCCCGGAAGGTCTTCCTCGGGCGCGAACCCGCGCCCCATGGCCGGCGCGACGCCGAGCAGCGGCAGGGCGTCGGCCGTGACGTAGCCCGTGTTGAAGCGCTCGGGTCTGCCGCTCCCCGTGAGCGTGAGCGTGCCGTTGCTGAACGCGGCCATGCGGCTGAACGAGCGGGACCGCTCGCGCAGGTCCCAGTACTCCGGCAGACTGAGCTCACGTCCGGGCACGCCGTCCAGCCGCGTGTGCACCAGCATCAGATCTCCGGGCCGCTCGAAGGGCAGCGGGCGCAGGAGCACGCCGTTGACGACGCTGAAGATGGCGCTCGTGGCGCCGATGCCCAGCGCGAGCGTGACCACCGCGAGCGCGGCAAAGGTCGGGCGGCGCCGCAGGCTCCGGAGCGCCTGCAGCAGATCGTGGCGGAGCGTGTCCATCACTCGGACCTCAGTGCGACCGCCGGGTCGACCCGGCTCGCGCGGCGGGCGGGAATGGCGCAGGCCCCGGCGGCCGCGCCGAGCAGGACGAGGGCGACGACGGCGTAGGTCAGAGGATCATGTGGGCTCACCTCGTAGAGGTCCGGAGCCGCCGCCCGGCCCAGCAGCACCGACCAGGTGGCGCCGAGGATGATCCCCACGACAGCCGGGCCGAGCGCCGGGCCCATGACCGCACGACGCACCTGGCCGCCGGCGGCGCCGAGCGCCAGACGGATGCCGATCTCTCTGGTCCGGCCCGAGACCGCGTAGGCGACGATGCCGTACACACCGACGCTCGCCAGCACCAGCGCGAGCCCGGCGAAGCCGCCGAGCAGGACGAGCGTGAATCGCTGCGGGGCCACGGAGCCCCGGAGCAGGTCGGGGAGCGTCGTGACGTCGCTGATGGGCTGGGCTGGATCGACGGCGTACACCGCATCCTTCAGCGTGCGAGTCAGCGCCGCCGGCTTCCCGGAGCCACGCACGACCACGGTCATGCCGCCGTGCGGGTATTGACCGAACGGCGCGTAGAGCTCCGGCCGTGGGCGTGTCGCGAGGCCGCGGTGCCGCACGTCGCCGACGACGCCCACCACCGTGGCCTCCCTCATGCGACCGCCGACCCACACCCGCCGGCCCACGGGGTTCTCGCCGCGGAAGTAGCGGTCCGCCAGGGTCCGGTTCACGACGACCACCCGCGCGGCGTTCGCGTGGTCCGTGGCGTCGAAGGGGCGGCCGCGGATCACCGGCACACCCAGCGTCTCGAAGTAGTCCCCGGCGATCACCCGGAAGTCCACTTCCCGACGATCGGTCCCGGCGGCAGGGGGGCCGTCGCCCGCGGAGAACGGCAGATCGTAGTCGATGCCGACCGGATTCATGGGAAGCGTGGTCACCTCGCCCGCGGCGACCACGCCCGGCTGTACATCCAACCGCTCGAGCACCTCGGCGAAGAACCCGCTCTGACGCTCGTCCGAGTCGTAGCGGGGGCCGGACAGGAAGATGGTCGCCGCCAGTACGCGCTCGGCCTGGAACCCGGGATCCACCTGCTGCAGCCGGATCAGACTGCGGAGATGGAGGCCCGCGAGCGCGAGGAGCGCCGCCGCGAGCGAGACCTCCGCCGCGATCAGGGCACGGCGCAACCTGTCCCTCGCGCGGCCCTCGGTCAGCCTGACTCCGCCTCCGGCCGTGCCCGCGCCGAGCCGCAACGCGTGCAGGGCGGGTAACACGCCGCAGGCGAACACGATCGGGACGAGCAGCACCGAGGTGAAGCCCAGCACGCGTGCGTCCACGCTGCCCTCGCGCCAGCGGGGCAGGAGGCCGGGGTCCAGTGCCTGGACGAGCGGTATCGCCCAGATCGCCAGCGCGACGCCCGCCAGGCCGCCCAGCGCGACGACGACGGCGCACTCGAGCGTCAGCAGCCGGAGGAGCCGGCCGGGGCCGCCCCCCAGCGCGACGCGCACCGACAGCTCGCGCTCCCGGTCCATCGTTCGGGCGAGGAAGAGGTGGGCGACGTTGGCACACGCCAGCAGGAGCACGAGGCCGACGGTGCCGAGGAGCAGGGTGACCGCCGAGCGGCCGCCCGAGGCCACGGCGTCGACCGCCGGCACAGCCGAGACCGACCACCCCGCGTTGGTCTCGGGATGCGCTGCCGCCAATCGCCGCGCGATGAGCTCCAGCTCCGCCTGCGCCTGCGCGAGGGTCGCGCCGGGGGCCAGACGGCCGATCACGTTGAAGCGGCGCTCCGCCCTCGTGGCGAGTTCGGAGGTGTCGAAGGCGAGCGGGGCCCACAGCGCCACCGAGCCCTCGTCGGGAAAGCGGAAGCCCTCGGGCATCACGCCTATCACGGCATGCGGTCGGCCGTCGAGGGTCAGCGTGCGGCCGATGACGCCGCTGTCACCGCCGAACCGGCCGGCCCAGAACGTGTGGCTCAACACCACGACCCGGTCGCGGCCGGGCACCTCCTCCTCCGGCAGGAAGGCGCGGCCGAGGGCAGGCGCCGCCTCGAGCATCCGGAACGCGTCCGCAGTGACTCGGACCGAGGTCAGCTCTTCGGGCTCGTCCTTGCCGGTGAGCGCGAGGCCCCAGACGGTCCACGCGGCGATGCCGTCGAGCGACCCCACTTCGCGGCGCCAGTCGAGAAAATTCCGCGCCGAGACCTGCTCCTGCGCCTTGCCCGCCCCGGGCTGCGTCTCCCACAGGAGCAGGAGGCGGTCCGCGGTCGGATACGGCAGCGGCCGCAGGAGCGCGGCGTCGGCGAGCGTGAAGAGCGCGGTGGTGGCGCCGATGCCGAGCGCGAGCGTGAGCGCGGCGGCGGCGGTGAAGCCGGGGCTCCGGCGCAGGCGCCGGAAGACCAGGCGCAGCTCCCCTCCGAGAACGGCCATCATTCCGACCGGAGCGCCCGCATGGGATCTACCGAAGCCGCGCGCTGCGCCGGGAGCCAGCTCGCCAGCAGGGCGACTGCGGTGAACAGCCCGGCGGCGCTCAGCAGAACGGCGGGATCGGTCGGGCGCACGTCCACCAGGAACGCCCCGAGCACCCGTGCCGCCGCGATCGCGCCGACCAGCCCGAGCGCGAGGCCGGCGAGCGTGAGGACCAGGGCGCGACGCACGACCATCAGCCGGACGTCCAGCGTCCGGGCACCGAGCGCCACCCGGATGCCGATCTCCCGGGTGCGCTGGGACACCACGTACGACATCAGGCCGAAGAGACCGAAGGCGGCGAGCAGCGCGGCGACCGCACCGAAGGTGCCCAGCACCGCGGTGCCGATCCGCTGCGGCAGCAGGGCGAGCCCGAGGTGCTCCTCGACTGTGGTCGCCTCCACCGGCAGCTCGGGATCGAGCGCGCGGATCTCCCGGGCCAGCGGACGGAGCAGTGGCTGCGCATCGGCGCTCGCGCGGGCGATCAGGACCATGTCTGGCTCGTAGACCTGCGCGAACGGCTCGTAGAAGTGCGGCTGCGGTGCCTCGGTGAGTGAGCGGTACTTGCCGTCGCGCACCACGCCCACGATCTCACGGGTGCCTCCCCTGCCGGTGCTGATGCGGCGGCCGATGGGGTCGGTTCCGGGCCAGAACCGCCGCGCGAAGCTCTCGTTCACCACGGCAACCGCTGCCGCACCCGCCCGATCGCTTGGCGCGAACCCGCGCCCTCGCACCACCTCGATCCCCATCGCCTCGAAATAGCCGGCGCTCACGGTGTTGGCGCCGAACTCCATGTCCTCGCCCTCGGCCGGCGCATACCCCTCGACCTCCACGCGTCGGCGCAGCCCGGTGAGACCCAGCGGCAGGATCTCGGCGAGGGCGACGGCCTCCACGCCCGGTACGCCGCGCGCCCGCCGCTCCAGCTCGGCGTAGAACCCGCGGCCGCGCGCGGAGTCGTAGCCCTGTACGCCGAGCGCGATCGGCAGCACGGCCAGGCCTTCGGCTCGGAAACCAGGATCGATCCGGGCGGCGTTGCGGAGGCTGGTGAGGAAGAGCCCGGCGGCCGTCAGGACCACCAGGGAGACGGCCACCTGCCCGACGACCAGCGCGTCGCGCAGCCCGAATCGGCGCCCGGCGGGGCCTGCGTCGAACTGACTCCGCAACGCCGTGGCGGCGTCGAGCTTCGTGGCGCGGAGCGCGGGAAGGAGCGCGGACAGCAGGACCGTGGTGGCCGAGACCAGCAGGGTGAAGCCGAGCATCCGGCCGTCGAGCGGAAACTCGAGCGCGACCGGCACCGGGAGCGGGGGCTGGAAGGCGCTCAGGGCGTCGGCCGCCCACATCGCCAGACAGACGCCGAGGAGGCCGCCGAGCGAGGCCAGCACGAGCCCCTCGGTGAGCAGCTGACGCACGAGCCGGCTTCGCCCTCCGCCGAGCGCGAGGCGCACGGCGAGCTCGCGCCGGCGCACAGCGGATCGCGCGAGCAGGAGATTGGCCAGGTTCGCACAGCAGACGACCAGCACGAGTGCCGCGACGCCCATCAGGAGACCGAGGAACTGCGTGACGGGTCCCCGGATGCTGGGGTAGATCCTCGCCTCGCGCTCCGACAGGACCGTCACGCGCCGCGACGTGCCGGTGACGTCCGTCCAGGTCTCCGGGTGGGCGCCGTGGAGACGGTCGGCGACGACGGCCAGTTGGGTCTGCACCGCCTCCCTGGTCGCGCCGTTCCGCAGCCGGCCGACCAGGAAGAGGCCCCGATCGCCCCGATTGGTCAGCATCCCGTCGGACGCGTCGAGCACCCGCTGGGCGGCGAGGCTGGTCCACACCTCCATCCGTACGCCGCGGATGGAGCCGTTGAAGCCCGCCGGCGCCACGCCGACGATGGTGAAGGTGTGTCCCGACAGCCGGAGCGTCCGGCCGATCACGTCCGGGGCTCCCCCGAGCTCGCGCCTCCAGAGCCCGTGGCCGATCACCACCTGCGTCTCCGCGCCGTCATTCGAGAACCCGGAGCCGAGCGCGAGTGGAACGCCCAGCGTCGCGAAGTAGTTGTCGCTCACCAGCTCGCCAAGGACGCGGAAACTCCGCTGGCCGGCGGCGACGCTGAACGGCCGCGGGGATGAGGCGGCGAGCGCCGCGAGGCCGGGCGCGCCCGCGGCGAAGTCGCGGTAGTCCGGATGGGAGCTGGTGCCGAATGCGGGGCCGCTGAAGTCGCTGGTGTAGATCGCGACCAGGCGGTCGGGCGCCTGCACGTGCGCGGGCGGCCGAAGGAACAGCGTGTTGATGACGCTGAAGATGGTCGTGGTGGCACCGATCCCGAGGCCGAGCATCAGGACGGCGAGCGCGGCGAAGCCGGGCGCGCGGCCCAGCTGCCGGAACGCGTAGCGCAGATCGCCCGCCAACCGGTCCATCACTCGGTTCTCAGCGAGATCATGGGATCCACCCGTGTGGCCCGCCGGGCCGGCACCCAGATGGCGAGCAGGGCGACGAGACCGAGCAGGAGCGCCACCGACAGGTACGTCATCGGATCCTGCGCCGTGATCCCGAAGAGCTGGCTCTCGAGCACGCGGCTCAACAGCCACGCCCCGAACAGCCCGGCCACCAGGCCGACGAGCACCAGTCGCATGCCCTGCCCCACCACCAGCCGCAGCACATCGGGGCCGCCGGCGCCCAGCGCGAGCCGGATCCCGATCTCGTGTCGCCGTTGGGTGGTGGTGTACGCCATGACGCCGTAGATGCCGACCGCCGACAGGAGCAGCGCCATCGACGCGAACAGGAGCAGCAGCACCATCGAGATCCGCCGCTCGGCGCTGGCGCTCTCGATCAGCCGCTCCATGGACATCACGGAGAACACCGGCTGCTCGGGATCGACGCCGCGGATAGCCGCGGTGATCGCCGCGCCCAGCCGCTCGGGATTATCCTCGCCCGTGCGTACGACCATGGACATCTCGTTCGACGAAACGGCCCGATACGAGCTGTACAGCTCCTCCTTCGGCGGGTCCGTGAGTCCAATCTGGCGGACGTCGCCTACGATGCCGACCACCGTCAGCCATGGCCCCTCCCCCCCGGACCATCGCAGCCGCCGTCCGATGGGATCGGCGCCCGGCCAGTACTTCTCCGCCATGGTGCGGTTCACCAGAATGCTCCGGGTGGAGAGCGAGTCGATCGGCTCCGGCAGGCCTTCGCCGGCCAGGAGCGGGATCCCCATCGTCTCGAAGTAGTTGGGGCTCACCAGCCGAGCCTCCGCGACGACCGGAGGGTCGTCCGCCGCGACGGGCCGGCCTTCGATCACGAGCCGGGCGTCATACCGCCCCCGGAGCGGCAACTGCGAGATGAGCGCGGCGCTCCTCACGCCGGGCACCGCCTCCACCGCCGCCAGCGCGCGCTCGTAGAAGCTTCGGCGCTGCACGTGGGTCTGGTAGCGCCCCTTGGAGCGGTCGTTCGGCACGGGGAGCCAGACCTGCAGGGTGAGAAGCCGGTCGGGATCGAAGCCGTACTCCACCGCCATGAGCCGCTGGAAGCTCCGCAGCATCAGCCCCGCGCCCGCGAGCAGCATGAGCGCCACGGCCACTTCCGCTACGACCAGCGCGGCCCGCATGCGGGTGCGCGGCGTGCCGGCGCTGCGGCGCCCAGCATCCTTGAGCACGCCCTGGAGGTCCGCGCGGGAGGCCTGGAGCGCGGGGATGAGGCCGAAGACGACACCGGTCAGGATGATCAGGAAGGCGGTAAAGCCGAGCACCGGGAGGGAGAGCTCGATCTCGCCGGCACGCGGCAGATAGAGCGCCACGAGACGCCCGAGGGCGCTCGAGCCCCACGCGGCGAGGAGGAGCCCCAGCCCGCCGCCGAGCACGGCCAGCACCAGGCTCTCGGTGAGGAGCTGCCGCACCAGACGTCCTCGGCTGCTCCCCAGCGCGGTGCGGAGCGCGATCTCCCGCTCCCGCACGGTGGCGCGGGCGAGCAGCAGGTTGGCCACGTTGGCGCAGCCGATGAGCAGGACGAAGCCCACCGCGCCGAGCAGCACCAGCAGCGCCGGTCGGACGTCGCCCACTACTTGTTCTGAGAGCGGCTGCGCGACGGGATGCCACCCCTGCGCCTCCGGGTAGTCCTGCGGGTACTGCTCCCGCAGCCGTGCCGTGACGACCGCGAGCTCGGCCTGCGCGTCCTCCACCGTCCGCCCGCGCTCGAGCCGGCCGATGAGGTCGTAGACCCGGGCGTTGCGGGCGTTCAGGAACTCCGGGTCGGGGTTGTCCAGCGCGATCGGTGCCCACACCTCCATCGGCGAGGCCCCGCTCTCCAGCACGTGGCGGAAGCCGGGCGGCATGATGCCGATGATTGTCATCGGATCGTCGTCCAGCCTGACGGTCTTCCCGATCACGTCGGGGTCGCCGCCGAAGCGCTTGCGCCAGAGGTCGTGGGAGATGATGACCACGTACCCGATCTGACCACGGTCGTCGTCGGGGGTGAAGTCGCGGCCCAATGCCGGCGCGACGCCGAGCAGGCGGAAGTAGTTGTGAGAGACGACCGAGGCTTGGATCCGCTGGGGCTCGCCCAATCCCGTCAGGTTGATGCTGATCGGATAGACCGCGGCCAGATCCTCGAGTGAGCCGACGCCCTGGAGGTAGTCATGGTACTCGGGTTGTGACGCCGGGATGTCCTGGGTGCCGGTGGCGGAGTACGCCGCTCGGATCGAGATCAGCCGCTCGGGCTCGGCATAGCCGAGGGGGCGGAGCAGCACCGAGTAGACCACGCTGAAGATCGCCGTGTTGGCGCCGATGCCGAGTGCTAGGGTCAGCACCGCGATCGCGGTGAAAGCGGGACTCCGGGCGAGGCTGCGCACCGCGAACCGCACGTCACGAAGCAGCGCGTCCATCACGCCACCTCCTGCTCGAGCGTCGGGTACGGCACGATCCGGCCGTCGAACAGGTACACGTGGCGGTCGGCCTGCCCGACATAGCGTGGATCGTGCGTGACCATCACGATCGTCGCGCCGCCGGCATGGAGCTCATGGAGCAGCTCCATCACCTGGGCGCCGTTCTTCGAATCGAGGTTGCCCGTGGGCTCGTCGGCGAGCAGAACGAGGGGCTTCCCCGCCACCGCGCGCGCCACCGCCACGCGTTGCTGCTGTCCCCCGGAGAGCTGCGAGGGGTAGTGGTGAATCCGGTGCAGCAGGCCGACCCGCTCGAGCGCCTCGTGCACCAGTGACCGCCGCTCCGCTGCCCCCAGGCCGCGGTACTTGAGCGGCAGCTCGACGTTGCGGTACACGTCGAGGTCGCCGATCAGGTTGAAGGCCTGGAAGATGAAGCCGATGGCGCGGCTCCGGACGCGCGCCCGCTGCGCCGGGGACAGGCTGGCCACCGGCTCACCCGCGAGCACGTAGCTGCCCTCGCTGGGTGACTCGAGCAGGCCGAGGATCGAGAGCAACGTGGTCTTGCCGCAGCCGGAGGGTCCCCCGATGGCGACGAATTCGCCCGCTCGAATCCGGAGATCCACCCCGGAAAGGGCGTGGGTCTCGACCTCCTCGGTGTGGAAGATCTTGGACACGCCCTCGAGGCGGACCAGGGGATCGATCGCGAGCGGCATGGCTACTCGCTCCTCAGCGCGACCACGGGGTCGGTCCGGGCCGCACGGATCGCGGGCAGCGCGGCCGCGAGCACCGCCACGACGGAAAGCACGACCAGCCCCAGTGCAAAGGTGGGTGGATCGGTCGGGCTGACCTGAAAGAGCAGACTGGAGAGCAGACCGGACAGCGCCAGCGCGGCCGCAAGTCCTGCCACCAGCCCCAGGCCCGCGAGCGCCGCACCGTGCCGCACGACCATGCCCACCACATCCATGTGGCGCGCCCCCAACGCCATCCGGATCCCGATCTCCTGGGTGCGCTGCGCCACGCCGTAGGAGATCACGCCGTAGACGCCGATCGCCGCCAGAACCAGGGCGATCCCGCCGAAGACGGTGAGCAACATCGTGCTGAAGCGAGACTGGGCCATCGAGTCGAGCAGCCGGCCCCGCATGGTGCCGAGGTTGTACAGCGGCAGTGATGGGTCCACCTCGGCCACCGCACCGCGGAGCGGCGTGAACAGCGCCACCTCGTCGCCCGCGGCCCTGGCCATCAGCGTCAGGGTGCGGTCGGTCCAGGTCCACGCCGCCGCCGGCACTTGAGCCAGCGGCAGGTAGAACTCGGGCATGGGCTCCTCATCGAGTCCGACGGCACGGACATCCCGAGCCACCCCGACGACCTCCTTCCAGACCGGCGAGCCGTCCGGGGCCTGCTCGCAGCACGCGATTCGCTTGCCGATGGGATCCTGGCCGGGGAACGCCTCGCGGGCCAGCGTCTCGCTGATAATCATCACGTGGGGTGCGCCCTGGCGGTCCTGTGCCGTGAAGGTCCGGCCCCGAGCCAGCTCGATCCGCATGGTGGCGAAGTACTCGGGTGTCACCAGGCGCATCAGGGAGTTGATGGCGGACTCGAGCCCGAGCGGACGGCCTTCGGGCACCAGACCGTTGCTGCTGGCGCCTTCGAGCGGCGCGCCGGACACCAGCGCCGCGGACGCGACACCCGGCACCCCCGCGGCGCTCTCCACGATCCGCTCGAAGGTTCGCGCCACGGCCTCGGGTGACTCGTAGGTCGAGGCCGGAAGGGAGATTCGCCCGGCCACCACACCCCGGGGATCGAACCCGGGATCCACTCCGCCCAGGGCCACCGCGCTCCGAATCAGGAGCCCGGCCCCGGTCAGGAGCACCAGCGCCAGTGCGATCTCCGCAACCACCAGGGCGCTCCGGAGCCGGTCACGGCTGCCCGCCCGCGAGCCGGTTCGGCCTCCTTCCTTCAGGGCCTCGTGAGGGGGACGGGCCGCGGTCCTGAGCGCGGGTGCGAGCCCGAACACCAGCCCGCTGAGCAGCGTGAGTCCCAGGGCGAAGCCGAGCACCGGCAGATCCATCCGCGCCTGACTCAGCCGGGGCACGTCATCCGGCCCGTAGGCGGCGAGCAGGGCGATGCCCCAGTAGCCCACCAGCAGCCCGAGCAGTCCGCCGGCGGCGGCGAGCACGAGGCTCTCGGCCAGGGCGTGGCGCACGAGGTGGCCGCGGCCCGCACCGATGGCGGCGCGGATGGCCGTCTCCCGGGACCGCGCCGCCCCGCGCGCGAGCAGCAGGTTCGCGATGTTGGCGCACGCGATGAGCAGGACGAACCCGACGGCCCCGAGCAGCACGTAGAGCCGCGGGCGGTAGTCGCCGACCAGCTCCTCCACCAGGCCCGACATCACGACCGTGCGGTCCTGGTTGTCGCGGGGGTAGGTGGTCTCCAGCCAGTCGCCCAGTCGGCGCAGCTCGTCCTGCGCCTGTAACGGCGTGACACCCGGCTTCAGCCGCGCGAGCACGGTGAGGAAATGCTCGTCGTGCATCGCCAGCCGCTCCGGAGTGAACGCCACCGGTATCCACAGCTCTTCGTCGAACAGCGTGAAGTCCATCGAGGTCGGCATGACGCCGATCACGGTGTGCGGCCGACCGTCCAGTCGGATCTCGCTGCCGACCACACCCGGGTCCGAGCCGAAGCGCCGCTGCCACAGTCCATGACTCAACAGCACCACCCCCTCGCGACCCGGCGCCGCCTCCTCGGCATGGAAGCCGCGGCCGAGCGCCGGCTGCACGCCCAGCATGGCGAAGTAGTCGGCGCCGACCCGGGCACCATCCACGTTTTCCGGGGTCTCCGCGCCGGACAGGTTGTAGCTCTCGCCATGGGCCGGAACGAAGTAGCGGAAGCTGGTTTGCCGGCGGCTCACGTCCGCCCAGTTGCCGACCGACATCGAGCCCACCAGGTCCTTCCATTGACTGCGCACCAGCATGATGCCGTGGGGGTCGGCGAACGGCAGCGGCCGGAAGAGAACCGTGTACACGACGCTGAAGATCGCGGTCGTCGCGCCGATGCAGAGCGCGAGCGTCAGGACGACCGACGCGGTGAGCGTCGGCGCCTTGCGGAGCGAGCGGGTCGCAAAGCGAACGTTCTGGAGCAGTCCGTGCATGATCAATCGTTCCTCAGAGCGACCATCGGGTCCGAACGGGCCGCCCGCCTGGCTGGGAGGTACGTCGCCGCCAGAGCGACGGCGACGAGAAAACCGGTGACCGCCGTCAGCGTGACCGGATCTCCTGCCTGCACGCCGAACAGCAGGCTCCGGAGCAGCCGGCCCCCGGCGAGCGCGCCGATGAGGCCCAGCACCATGCCGCCGACCACGGGCGCCATGCCCTGGCGGAGCACCATGCGCAGCAGCGTTCCGCGTTCAGCGCCGAGTGCCATGCGGATCCCCAGCTCCCGGGTCCGCTGCACCACGCCGTACGCGACGACGCCGTAAATCCCGACAGCGGCGAGCAACAGGGCGACGAGGGCGAACCCGCCGAGCACGGCGGCATTCACCCGTGGCCTGGCGAGCGTGAGCGCCTTGCGCTCTTCGAGCGTGCTCACGTCCGCGAGCGGGAGGTCGGGATCGACATCGGCCAGTGCGCGGCGGATGGCAGGAATCAGGGCGAGAGGATCGCCGGTCGTGCCGACCGTCAGCACGACCGAGCGGGTGGGAGCCTGCTCGAACGGCAGGTAGATCTGCGGGTAGGCCTGCTGGTCCAGGCTCTCGTGCCGGACATCGCCCGCGATCCCGACCACGGTGCCCCAACGCGCGTCGGGGTCGGCCGGGTCCTCGAAGGTGATGCGGTCCCCGATGGGGTCACGCCCCCTCCAGATGCGGCGCGCCGCGGCCTGGCTCACCACCACCACGTCCTCGCTCCCGAGCCGATCCGACGCCTCGAAGAAGCGCCCGCGGAGGAGGGGAATGCCGAGCGTCTCCAAGTACCCCGCGCTGGTAGTGAGCACGGCCGCATCCTGCACCGCGCCGGCGGCCGGCCTCTCTCTGCCCTGGATCTCGAAGCTCCAATGGGGCGGCGAGTCGCCCAGCGGCGCGTGGGAGACGAGGGCGGCGGAGCGAACGCCCGGCTCCCCCTCGGCGCGGGCGACCATCTCCCGGCCGAAGGCCAGCCAGCCGTTCTCGTCGGGGTACTTGACTCTCGGCAGGGTGATCCGCGCGGTGAGGACGCGGTCGGCGGCGAAGCCGGGATCCACCTGCTGCAGCCGTTCGAAGCTCCGGAGGAGGAGCGTGGCGCCCACCAGCAGCACGAAGGCCAGCGCGACCTCGCCGAGCACCAGCGCCGAGCGGGCGCGCCGGATCCCGCTGCCACCGGCCACGCCGCGGCTGCCCTCGGTGAGCCCCTCCCGAACATCCCCGGCGGCGAGCCGCCACATCGGCGCCAGGCCGAAGAGCAGGCCGGTGAGCAGTGAGAGCGCGAGCGCGAAGCCCAGCACGCGGAAGTCGATCCCGACCTCCTCCACCCGCGGAATGGTGCCCGGACCCACCGCGCGGAGCGCCTCGACGCCCCAGAGGGCCAGGAGCAGGCCGAGGCCGCCGCCGGCCACCGCCAGCACCAGGCTCTCGCTCAGCAGCTCGCCCGCGAGCCGCGCCCGCGAGGCTCCCAGGGCGGTCCGGACCGTGAGCTCCCGGCTCCGTCCGGCCACGCGCGCGAGCGTGAGATTGGCCACGTTGGCGCACGCGACAAGGAGCACCAGGCCGACGGCGCCCATGAAGACGAGGAGCGCCGGACGCATGTCGCCGACCATCTGCTCCCGGAGATTCACCACCTCGGCGCCCCACCCCGCGTTCGACTCGGGATACTGCGCCGCCAGGCGCCCCATGATGGTCGTCATCTCGCCTTGGGCGCGCTCCAGCGACACCCCTGCCCGCAGTCTGCCGAACACCGTGAGAAAGTCCGCGCGGCGAGGCCGCGTGGTGTCGGTGACCAGCGGCGTCCAGACGTCGACCGGGTGCTCGAGCCGCAGGTGCTCCGGCACGACCCCGACCACGGTGTGGGGCACGCCGCTCAGCAGGATCGAGCGTCCGACGACTCCGGGCTCGCCGCCGAACCGGCGCCGCCAGTAGCCTTCCCCGAGCATGGCCACACGCGGCGCGGCGCCGCGCTCCTCCTCGTCGCGGAACGCCCGACCGACCGAGGGGACGACGCCGAACACCCTGAAGAGGCCGGACGTCGTGACAACGCCGGTCACCACCTCCGGCTCGCCGGCTCCCGTCACGTTGAACCGGGTGTTCGCGATGGCCGCGAGCGCCTCGAAGGAGCCCGCCTGGCTTCGCCAGTCGAGGAAATCCGGAAGTGAGGCCGTCTCGCGCCCGATCCTCGTGTGGTGTCCCCACACGACGACCAGCCGGTCGGACCCGGGGTACGGCAGCGGGTTGAGCAGCACGCCGTTCACCGCACTGAAGATCGCCGTGTTCGCGCCGATGCCGAGCGCGAGCGTGGCCACCACCGCGAGGGTGAAGCCGGGGGCCCTGCGCAGCGAGCGGAGCGCGTACCGGAGGTTGCGAAGGAGGCCGGTCACGGCTCGCTCACTCGGCTCGGATGGCGATCATCGGGTCGACCTGGGTGGCCCGCCGGGCCGGCAGCAGCGCAGCCGCGGTACCCACCAGTGCCAGCAGGAGGGTGATGACGACGAAGACGGATGTATCGGTTGCGCTCACTTCGAACAGCAGGGACGAGAGCAGACGCTACATTCCCAGGGCGAGGACGAGCCCGACCGCTATCCCGAGACCCACCACGACCAGCGTGTGGCGCAGCACACCCCAGAGCAGGTCCGCGCGGCCCGCACCCAGCGCGGAGCGGATCCCGAGCTCGCGGGTACGCTGCACCACGCCGTAGGCGGTCGTGCCGTAGAGCCCTATCGCGGTGAGGGTCAGGGCGAGGCCCGCGAAGCCGCCGAGCAGGAGCAGGGTGAAGCGGCGCCGCGCCACCGCACCGCCCATCCACTCGTCGTACGGCTTGAGATCGGCCACTGCCTGATCCGGGTCGAGCGCGCGCACCTGGGCCACCAGCGCGTTCGTCAGCCCCTCGGGCTCGCCCTCCGTGCGAACGACGAGCGTCATGAAGCTGTGCGGGAACTGGGGCAGCGCCCAATAGACGGTGGGCGACACGGTCGAGTCCACGCCGGTGTGCCGTACGTCGCCCGCGACACCGACGACCGTGCCGACCAGCGTGTCGCCCCACTCCATGTGGATCCGGCGGCCGATGGGATCGCGCCCCGCGAGATAGCGCGCGGCGAAGCTCTCGCTCACGACGACCGACCTGGGCGCGCCGGCGCGATCGCCGGCCCCGATGGCACGGCCACGGACGACCGGGATCTCCATCGCCGCGAAGTACCCGTGGTCGACCGCCCGCACATGGGCGCCCGGCTCCTGGCCGGGTGCGGTAGGCGGGTTCCCCTCGATGACCATCCTGGTGGCCGAGTTCTGGC
>DATABZ010000305.1:0-5392 GCA_036259315.1 Gemmatimonadales bacterium
GTCCCATGATCGTCGCGACGTATGGCCGCATCGGCATCCTCCCCCAAGGGTTCAGCCAGAAGATGACCGGTTGGCCCGGGGCGGGATGTGATCCAGGTCGCGTCCGGGCGGAGGCAGCCCACTGCTCCGCCCTGAAGGGAGGGTGTGGAGCCCGACCTACGACTTCAGCCCCGGCCACTCGTAGAGCGACCGGTAGAGCTCCTGATTGCGGCTGATGATCCGGACGTAGCCGCGGGTCTCCACGAAGGGGATTCGCTCGGCGAAGACCTCCGGGTCGTCCACCCCGGTCCGCTTGGCCCACCGCTCCACCCGGCTGACGCCGGCGTTGTAGGCAGCGAGCACGTGGCTGGGCTCAGTATACCGGACCGCCAGCTCCTGAAGATGATAGGAGCCGAGCTGGAGGCTGACATCGGGCTGGTAGAGCAGCACCGGATCCCACACGGGATAGCTCAGCGACTCCGCCAACCTGCCGCCGAGCTGCGGCATCACCTGCATCAGGCCCCGGGCGCCCGCCGGCGAGGTGGCGGTGGGGTTGAACATGCTCTCCTGGCGTATGAGGGCCGCCACGAAGCTGGGGTCGAGCCCCTGCTCCGCCGCTTCGGCCAGCAGGGCGTCCTGGTGCACCACCGGATAGAGCAGCCGGTAAGTGCGTGCATCCGCCGGCGCCCCTTTCGCGAGCGCCTTCCGGGCCAGCCGGATCGCCTGCGACGCGAGGCCCTGGGAGCGCAGCGCGTTGGCAACCGCGAGGAGTCGCTCCGGGTCGGCCTCGGAGATCTGCGCCAGGCGCTCGTGCTCCCAGCGCGCCTCCGTGGCCATGCCGAGCCGGGCGAGCAGCGCAGCCCGGAGCACCACCGAGTCGGCGTCCGGCACCGGCACGAAGGTGTCGGGCGACTCGGCCGGGACCCAGGCGGGGACACCCAGCCGGCGAGCCGCGAGGCTGGCGTAGTACGAGGTCGGGTCGCCCTGGATCGCCTTGCGCCAGCGGGCATGCGCCTTGACGCTATCGCCCGCGAGGGACCAGGCACGGCCGGCCCAGTACACCGAGGCGGGAGCTTCGTCGCTCCGGGGGTAGCGGCGGGCCAGCTCGTCGAATTCCCGGCCCGCCATCGCGGCGTCACCGGTGAGCAGTTCCACCATGGCTGCGCGGAAGCGGGCCGCCGCGGCAAACCGGCTGGTCGGGTAGCGAAGTGCGGCCCGCCGGTAGTACGTGCGGGCCAGGCGGTCCGCTCGGTCGTCCGAGGCGAGATCGCCGAGGAGGAACAGGGCCGACGACGCCGCGGTCGTGTCGCGCGGGTACTTGACCGGGATCTCCGCCAGGGCGACCCGGCCCTTCCCTGCCTGGCCGTCGCGCACCAGCGAGCGGGCACGGAGGTACGCGGCCGAGGCCACCATCCAGGAGGGCGACCGCACCAGCCCGAACTGGACAGCGGCCTCCGCGTTCCGACCCAGCCGGGCCAGCGCCGAGGCGTAGCCAAATCGCTCAGCCTGGCCCGCGAGACCGGCGGACAGCGCCTTGGGGTACCCGGCCGCCGCACGGGCGGCGAGTCCCGCCTCGTCGGCAGCCCGCGCGACGAGGAGCTCTTCCTCAACCGTGAGCGGCGCGAAGGCGCTGTCCAGCAGCGCGATCGCCCCGCGCACCTCGGAGGCCGGCCCGCCGGCCGTCACCAGCGCGAGGAGATCGCGCCGGACGGTGTCCGCCGCGGTCGTGCTGCCCGCGCTCATCGCAAGGCGGAGCCGCACCGCCGTGAGCCTCGCCCCCGACGCTTCGTAGCGCCGGGCCGCTCCCTCGAGATCTCCCGCCCGCTTGTAGGCGGCGGCGTCGACCCACCGGATCCGCTCACGCGCGAGCGGCGACGCGATCCGCTGGTAGATGCTCGCGCGCCCGGCGCTGTCCGCCGTCACTTCCGCCGCGCGGAGGAGAATCCAGTCGGAGACGGTCGGCAGGACGGCCGCCGCGCGCAGGTAGGTGGCCGCGGCGCTGTCGCGCATCTCCACCCGGTCGAGGGCCGTCGCGAGCAGGAAGAGCCGCTCGCCTTCGGATTCCGCGTCCCGTCCCACCGGTGCGGCCAGCGCGTGCGCCATGGCCGTCGAGTCGGCGCGACGCTCGAGCGCCGAGCGGGCCAGGAGGACGCGGGCCCGTCCGTCGAAGAGCGAGTCGAGCCAGGTCTCGCCCTCCAGCAGTCGCCCGACCTCGGGCCAGCCTCCCCACCGGCTCGCCGCGGTCGCCGCCACGAACACCGCCGAAGGAGTGCGCTGCAGGGAGTCCTGCACCACCGGCGCGACCAGCAGGCTCGCCTGCCAGGGGCGGCCGCGGCGGAGCTCCAGACGGGCATTCTCCAGCAGGGTGTCGAGCGAAGCCGGCGAACCGGCGTAGCCCGATACCCCGGCGGCATCGGCTACTCCGAAGTCGGGGACCGCGGCGCCGTACCCGTCCGAGAGATAGTGGGCGGGCGCGACGGAGAGCTGGAACAGCAGCGCGAGCTGAGTCAGGAGCATGGGACCGGTGGTTGTGGGTTGGCGGAGGGCGGCCAGAGCTGCAAATGTCACGCCTCCGCCGAGCGACGCTCATCGCCCGGGCCACCGCGGGAAAGGCTGGCGGGAGCCCTCCCATTGTGCGCCAGTTGTTGCACTTTGGGGTGTACTATTCAGGACATGAGTAGAGACGTGAGCGACCACGAGGACGGCCGGGTCCGACTCGACAAGTGGTTGTGGGCGGCGCGCTTCTTCAAGACGCGGGCGCTCGCGGCCGAGGCGGTGGAAGGCGGGAAGGTCCAGGTGAACGGCGAGCGCCCCAAACGGGCTCGCCCGCTGCAGGTCGGCGACGAGCTCCGCATCCGGCTCGGCCCCTACGAGCACGTCGTCACGGTGCGGGCGCTCTCCGGCCGTCGCGGTCCCGCAGCGGCCGCCGCTGCGCTCTACGAGGAGACTGCAGCCAGCCGGGCGGCGCGAGAGGAGCGATCGGTACAGCTCAAGTCGCTGCACTCGCTCTTCGGCCCGGAGAAGGGCCGGCCGACGAAGAAGGACCGGCGGGAGATCGAGCGGCTGAAGGGGCGGCGCTAGGACGCGGCGGCGTCAGGGCGCGGCGGCCCTACGCCATGTTCTCGACCATGGCTTCCCCGAAGTCCGAGGTCTTGAGCAGCGTGGAGCCGGGCATCAGCCGCTCGAAGTCGTACGTCACCCGCTTCTGGGCAATGGTGCGCTCGAGGGAGGAGATGATCAGGTCGGCCGCCTCGTTCCAGCCGAGATAGCGGAACATCATCTCGCCGGAGAGGATCACCGAGCCGGGATTGACCTTGTCCTGACCGGCGTACCGGGGCGCGGTGCCATGGGTCGCCTCGAACACCGCGTGCCCGGTCTGATAGTTGATGTTGGCACCCGGCGCGATGCCGATCCCGCCGACCTGCGCGGCGAGCGCATCGGAGATGTAGTCGCCATTCAAGTTCAGTGTGGCGATGACGGAATACTCCTTGGGCCGGGTGAGGATCTGCTGGAGGAAGGCATCGGCGATGACGTCCTTGATCACCGTGCCGCCCGGCAGCCGGCACCAGGGGCCGCCGTCGATCTCCACCGCGCCGAACTCCTGGACCGCGAGCTGGTAGCCCCAGTCCCGGAACCCGCCTTCGGTGAACTTCATGATGTTGCCCTTGTGCACCAGCGTCACGCTCGGCCGGTTCTGGGTGATGGCGTACTCGATCGCCGAGCGGATCAGCCGCTTGGAGCCCTCCTCGGACACGGGCTTGATGCCGATCGCGCTGGTGGCGGGGAAGCGGATGGACTGCACGCCCATCTGGCCCTGGAGGAAGTCCACCATCCGGCGGGCCTCGTCGGTCCCCGCCTTGTACTCGATCCCCGCGTAGATGTCCTCGGTGTTCTCGCGGAAGATCACCATGTTCACGTCCTGGGGTGCCTTGACCGGCGAGGGCACGCCCTGGAACCAGCGCACCGGGCGCACGCAGGCATACAGGTCGAGCTTCTGCCGCAGGGCGACGTTGAGCGACCGGAACCCGCCGCCCACCGGTGTGGTGAGCGGCCCCTTGATGGCGACGAGGTGGCGCTCGATGGCCGCCAGCGTCTCGTCGGGCAGCCAGCTGTTGAGCCGGTCCTTCGCCTTTTCGCCGGCCAGCACTTCCAGCCACGCGATGCGGCGCCTGCCGCCGTACGCCCGCTCCACCGCGGCATCGAACACCCGCTGTGAGGCGCGCCAGATGTCGGGGCCGGTGCCGTCGCCCTCGATGAACGGCACGATGGGAGTCGGCGGCACCTGTAGACGCCCGTTCTGCATGGTAATGGGCTGGCCGCCGGTGGGGGCCTGCGGGCTCGGTGAGGTCGGCGCGGTGGCGGGCATGGCTCGGGTTCCTTCGAGGCTTGTGCGATGACGCGGTCGAAGCGCGAGACGACGCTCAATCTGACGGGATCTCCGGAGCCGGGCAACCGAGCCGCAGGCGAGGCCGCGGAGGTGGCCCGGGTGATCCATAACGGCTACGAGCGCTGGATTCACGGCTTCGAGGAGATCACCCGGCGCGCCCGCGAGCGGTTCGAGCGCCGCGACTGGCGGGGAGCCCAGGCCGACGCGACCGCCCGCCTCGCGCTCTACCGGATCCACCTCGACGGCGCGGTCTCCGACGTCCATGACATCCTGGAGGACGCGGTCCTCGAGCGCACCCGATGGGCCGCGGTGAAGGCGCGCCACCAGGAGGGCGTCGCCACTCGTGCGGACGCGGAGCTGGCGCGGACGTTCTTCAACTCGGTCACCCGCCGGATCTTCAGCACGGTGGGCGCCGATCCCGCTATCGAATATCTCGACCCACCTCCCGAGACGAGCACCGAGCCCTGGGACCAACTGGTCGAGTGCCACGAGGCGCCCGCGGTGGATGCCGACCTCATCCGAAGGATTCTCCACGCCTACGGCTGGTCGGTGCCCTACGCCCAGCCCGAACGGGACGCCGAGGACGTCGCCGCCATCGTCCGCGAGCGCCTGGCCGAGAGCCCGGTCGAGGGCCCCGTCGCGATCGAGATGCTGCGGCCGGTCTTCTTCCGAAACAAGGGCGCCTACCTCGTCGGCCGGGTGCGCCGCGGCGAGCTGGTGCTGCCGTTCCTGCTGCCGCTCATCCATGCGGAGCGCGGGATCGTGGTCGACGCGGTCCTCATGGCCGAGAACGAGGCGAGCATCGTCTTCGGCTTCAGCTGGTCGTACTTCCGCGTGGAAGCGCCGCGCCCCCGGGCGATGATCGAATTCCTGCGCACGATCATGCCGCTCAAGCGGGTGGATGAGCTCTACACCGCGATCGGCTTCAACAAGCACGGCAAGACCGAGCTGTACCGGAGCCTCATGGCCGAGCTGGAGCACCCCGAGGCGCGGTTCGCCTTCGCCGAAGGCGACGAGGGCATGGTG
>DATABZ010000306.1:0-3381 GCA_036259315.1 Gemmatimonadales bacterium
CGCGCCGACTTCGCGGGCCAGGCGGTGACCCGGCTGGGACGGGAGCAGGGGCAGGTGGACGAGCGCGTGGAGGCCGCGAGCCGGCTCAGGATCTACAGCCGCACCTCGAGCTTCGACCGCTCGCGGCACCGGATGCTGCTGGAGTGGACCATGGCGGAGGACGGTGAGGTGACGGGTCTGGTGCTCCGGCCCGCGCTGGGCGACGAGGGCAGCTCCGCCGGTCAGTAGACCCGACCCCCGAGAGGCACCTCCCGGTCGACGGCGAGCAACACGACCTCTCCGGCCTCGTCCGGCAGCCCCAGCACCAGCACCTCCGAGGTGAACCCGGCCACGTTGCGGGTGCCGAGGTTCACCGCCGCGACGATCAGCCGTCCGACCAGGTCATCGGGTCGGTAGAGCGCCCGGAGCTGCGCGCTCGAGGTCTTCTCCCCCAGCGGGCCGAAATCGATCCACAACTTGTACGACGGCTTGCGCGCCCGCTCGTTCGCCTCGGCACGCAGGATCCGGCCCACCCGTAGGTCGAGCGTCTGGAACGCCTCCACGGCGTTCACCCGACGACGGCCTCCGCCTCGATCTCGATCAACATTTCGGGCGAGATCAGCCGCCGGACCTCCACCATACTGGTGGCCGGTCGGATGCTGCCGAACACTTCGCCGTGCGCCCGGCCGTACTGCTCCCAGCGCGAGATGTCGGTCACGTACATCCGGGTGCGCACGACGTGCTCCAGGGCGGCGCCGGCGCGGTGCAGGGCGGCTTCGATGTTCCGCAGCGTCTGCACCGCCTGCGCGTAGGCGTCGCCCACGCCGACGATGCTCCCATCGGGTGCGGTGGCGGTGGTGCCGGACACGTGAACCGTGTTGCCGACCCGGACCGCGCGCGAATAGCCGACGATCGGCTCCCATTGCACGCCACTGGAGATGAGCTGTCGTTCCATAGGGGAATCGCTATGAAGCGCGTGGTTGATCCGATGGAAACGGCGAAGGGGCACCGCTCGGTCAAGATACGTTCCACCCCGATGGCTTGGAAGGCGGAGGATTCATCCCTGCTGCCAGAGCGGGAGGCTGACCACGTAACCGGATCCCCCTTCCAGTCGTGAGGCGTAGGTCAGGGTGCCTCCGCAGAGACGGATCACCTCGCGCGCTACCGGGAGCGAGACACCGAGCGGCTGCTGGGCGGGGTCGAATCCGGGTGGTATCTCGAAGAGCCTGGCCTGCTCCTCCGGTGCCACCTCGGCGGCGCCGGCGACGACGATTTCCGCTCGGTCCCGCTCGTGCCCGGCGGAGATCCGGATGGTCGCAGTCTCGCGATCGCGGAGCGCGTCCATGGTGTCGAGCACGAGCGCGAGCAGGGCATGCTCCACGTGCCGCTGGACTCCGGTGGCGGCAGGGATGGCGGGATCCACTGTGACCTCCAGACGCGCGGAGCTACGCCCGGCGCGCTGGAGGTCGGCGACGAACGCGATCGGTTCACGGATGGAGATCGGACCGACATCGACCGGTGCCGGAGGGTGCAGGACGCGGGACAGCAGGTCCAGCGAGCGCGCCAGGTGCCCGCAAGCCTCCCGGAGGGTCCCTTCGAGATCGGCGGAAGGGTCCGCGACCAGGTCGGCCATGAGAGTGAGAGACTGTGCGGGGCTTCGGAGGTCGTGCAACACCCAGCGTGCCGCTACCCCGAAGACAGCGGCACGATTGATGGCGACCAGCAGCGCCATGTCCGGGCTGGACGGTGGGATGGTTATGCCACCAACCTACACCCCGATGGCGGTTCCGCTAGCGCTGCACCGCCGTCACGCCTCGTCCACTCCAGGGTTGGGATCGGCCTTCTGCTTGGCCTTGCCGACAGCCTGCTTCGCCTTGCCGGCGAGCTCCCTGGCCTTCCCCTTGAGCTGCTCGCCGGAATCACCCGTCGCTCCGCCCACGGCATTCCGAATCCTGCCCTCGATCACGTCTCCCGTGCCCTCCACCCGGTCCGCCGCGCCCTCGGTCGCCATGTCCTTACGATCGCTCATCGGTCTACCCTCGCGTTCGAGTTCCTCACAGGATGGACCTCGTGTGGAAGGGGAGGCCGTGACTGCGGTCACCCCCCTGCGAAGGCGTGATTCCCGTCACTGCCGGGCGAGAGGCGTCGAGGAGTCGCCTACAGGGGCCTCGGGGAGCGGCGTGCTCTCCGCGTAGTGGCAGGCCGCGACCGTCGCCCCGACCGGCCGGAGTGGAGGGAGCTCGGCGCGGCAGCGCTCGTTCCGCAGCGGGTGAAAGCAGCGCGGATGAAAGGGGCACCCCGGCGGCGGCTTGCTCGGGCTCGGCAGGTCGCCGCTGAGGACGATGCGCGACCGCTGGCGGGCGGGGTCGGGCTCCGGCACGGCGGAGAGGAGCGCGACGGTGTAGGGATGCCGCGGCTCCCGGAGCAGCGCCTCCGTTGGCCCTTGTTCCACGATCCTGCCCAGGTACATCACCGCGACTCGCCGCGCTATCTGGCGCACCACGGCGAGGTCGTGCGCGATGAAGAGGTACGAGAGACCCCGGTCGCGCTGGAGATCGGCCAGCAGGTTGAGCACCTGGGCCTGAACCGAGACGTCCAGGGCGGAGACGGGCTCGTCGCACACGATGAAGGAGGGCTCCACGGCGAGTGCCCGCGCGATGCCGATGCGCTGCCGCTGCCCGCCCGAGAACTCGTGCGGGTACCGCCGCGCGTGCGCCGGGTCCAGTCCGACTTCTTCGAGCAGTGCTCCGACCCGCCGGGCCACGTCCTTGCCCGAGGCGAGTCGGTGGATCTCGATCCCCTCCGCGATCGCGGTGCCGACCGTCATCCGGGGATTGAGTGAGGAGTAGGGATCCTGGAAGATGATCTGCATCCGGCGGCGCATCTTCCGGAGCGCCGCGCGGTCGAGCGCGAAGAGATCGATGCCCTCGAACACGGCGCTCCCGCTGGTCGGCTCCTGCAGCCGGAGAATGGTGCGCCCCACGGACGACTTCCCGCAGCCGGACTCGCCCACCAGCCCCAGCGTCTCGCCCTGCGCGATGTCGAAGGAGACGCCCTGGACCGCCCGGACGGACGGGGCGCCTCGGCGCAGGAAGCCGTCGGTCGCGTAGTGCTTGACCAGGTCCCGGACCTGAAGGAGCGTCATGCCCGGTCGTCGCTCCCGCTCTCGGCCAGCCAGCAGCGCATCCGGTGATCGGGACCGACGGGCAGCAGAGGCGGCATGATCTCGCTCTTGTCGAACGCCTTGGGGCAGCGCGGCCGAAAGCGACAGCCGTTCGGCCACGCGCCCGGCGGCGGCACGCTGCCGCCGATCGGCGAGAGCCGCTCGACCGGCCCCGCTATGCGCGGCACCGACGCGAAGAGCCCCTGGGTGTACGGGTGTGAGGGGCGGGCGAACAGGCT
>DATABZ010000307.1:0-2578 GCA_036259315.1 Gemmatimonadales bacterium
GAACCGGTCCGCCATCCGCTCGCCGGCCGCCGCGGATCCGGGTGAGCTGGCCCAGCTCGCCGCCGGGCGACACTCGGACCCGCACCGGATCCTGGGCAGCCATCCGGTGAAGGGCGGCGTGGTCGTGCGCGCCTGCCATCCGGACGCCACGTCGGCCCGGTGCGTCCTGGAGGACGGGACCGAGGTCCCGATGGACCCGCTCGGGACATCAGGGTACTTCGGCACCTCCCTCGAGGGCAGATCGCTGCCGCTCCGCTACCGGCTCCGCTTCCACTTCGCGGGCGGCGCCGTGTGGGAGCAGGACGATCCCTATCGCTTCCTGCCCTCGCTCGGCGAGATGGACATCTACCTGATCTCCGAGGGCACCCACCGCTGCCTCTGGGAGGTGCTGGGCGCCCACCCGCGACAGCTCGACGGCGTGGACGGTGTCGGGTTCGCGGTGTGGGCACCGAACGCGCAGGGCGTGAGCGTAGTCGGCGACTTCTGTCGCTGGGACGAGCGCCGGCTGCCGATGCGGCGCCTCGGTGCCTCCGGGGTCTACGAGCTGTTCGTGCCCGGCGTACGGCCCGGGGCGCTCTACAAGTACCGGATCATCGGTCCCAGCGGGGAAGTGCGGCTCAAGGCGGACCCGTTCGCTCGAGCGATGGAGCTGCCGCCCAGCACCGCGTCGCGCGTGGCGGCGTCCTCGTATCAGTGGGGCGATGCCGAGTGGATGGCGGAGCGCGCCCGGACCGACCTCCACCGCGCGCCGATGGCCGTCTACGAGGTCCACCTCGGGTCCTGGGCCCGGAACATGGAGGAGGGCGGCCGCCCGCTGACCTACCGCGAGATCGCGCCCCGGCTGATCGACCACGTGCGGCGGCTCGGCTTCAGCCACATCGAGTTCATGCCTCTGGCCGAGCACCCGTTCACCGGGTCGTGGGGCTACCAGGTGAGTGCGTACTTCGCGCCCACGGCCCGCTACGGGACTCCGGACGATCTCCGCTATCTGATCGACGCGTGCCACTGCGCCGGCATCGGCGTGATCATGGACTGGGTGCCCGCGCACTTCCCCAAGGACGATTTCGCCCTCCGGCTGTTCGACGGCACCGCCCTGTACGAGCACCAGGACCCTCGCCGCGGCGAGCACCCGGAGTGGGGCACGCTGATCTTCAACTACGGCCGGCGTGAGGTGCGGAACTTCCTGATCGCGAACGCGCTCTACTGGCTGCGGGAGTTCCACGTGGACGGCCTGCGGGTCGATGCCGTCGCCTCGATGCTCTACCTCGACTACAGCCGCCCCGCGGGCCAGTGGGTGCCGAACAAGTACGGGGGCAGGGAGGACCTCGAGGCCGTCGAGTTCCTCCAGCAGCTCAACCGCACCATCGCCGAGGAGCAGCCGGGCTGCTTCACCGTCGCCGAGGAGTCCACCTCGTGGCCGCGGGTGACCGGCCCGGTCGCCGAGGGCGGGCTGGGCTTCACCTTCAAGTGGAACATGGGGTGGATGCACGACACGCTGGACTACTTCGCCCACGACCCGGTGCACCGGCGGTATCACCACGAGAAGCTGACCTTCGGGATGATGTACGAGTACAGCGAGCACTTCATCATGCCGCTGTCGCACGACGAGGTGGTGCACGGCAAGGGCACCCTGCTCTCGAAGATGCCGGGCGACGAGTGGCAGCGGTTCGCCAACCTCCGAGCCTTGTTCGCCTACCAGTACACCCGGCCGGGGAAGCCGCTCCTCTTCATGGGCAGCGAGCTCGGCTCCTACCGGGAGTGGAATCACGACACCAGCCTCGACTGGCACCTCGAAGGTCAGCCGCTCAACGGCGGCCTGATGCGTTTCCTGGGCGATCTGGGCGGCGTCTATCGCGAGCACTCGGAGCTCTGGCGCTGCGACCCGGACCTCGCGGGCTTCAGGTGGCTCGATGCCGACGACCGGGACCAGTCCATCTACGCCTACTTCCGCCGTGACGGCGACCGGGTCCTGCTCGTGCTGCTCAACCTCACGCCCATCCCCCGGCCCGACTACCGGAGCGGCGCACCGCTTCCGGGCCGCTACGCCATGGTGCTGTCCAGCGACGACCCCAAGTACGGCGGCAGCGGGTACGGGCTGACCCCCGAGCTCGCCACCGACGAGATCGCCTGGCAGAACCAGCCCGCTTCGCTCCGCGTCGGACTTCCCCCATTGGGCGCCGTGTTGCTCGCGCACCGGCCCCGGTGACGCCGGACCGCGGGGCCGTCCCGCTCGCCGATGGCGGTACCCGGTTTTCCGTCTGGGCTCCCAAGGCGCAGGTCGTGGAAGTCGCCGTCCACCGCGAGAGCGGCGTGGCCCTGCAGCCGCTCGCGCGCGGTGCCGACGGCGTCCACACCGGCGTCGTTCCGCAGGTCCCTCCCGGCACCGATTACAGCTACCGCCTTGACGGCGGACCCGACCGTCCGGACCCGGTGAGCCGCTGGCGGCCGGCCGGCGTCCACGGTCCGACACGGGTGGTGGACCCGGCAGCGTTCCGGTGGAGCGATCAGGGGTGGCGCGGATTGGAGACCGCGGACCTCGTGATCTACGAGCTCCACGTGGGCACCTTCACGGGCGCGG
>DATABZ010000308.1:0-7092 GCA_036259315.1 Gemmatimonadales bacterium
CCCTCCTGACGCTGCGTGCTGAGCTTCTTCAGCTCCTCCGCCACCCGCGCGGGGGTGATGGGCTTGAGTGCGCCTTCCTGCTGGTCAGCCGACATGGGATCCTCGCGAAAGCCGGAATGGGTGACGTGCCGTCTCTCTTCATTATGGCGCTCACCGGCTCGCCGCGTCCAGTCTGGACCGGAGGAGGCAGGAGGGTGGCCGGAGGGTAGCCCGGTCAGTTGTACGGGTGCTGGATCGTGACTACCAGAGCCCGCCGGCCGTCGGCCGACTCGAGCACGGCGTGGGTCCGGACCAGGCCCGATCGCCGGATCATAGGACCTCGGGCGGGATCCCGGAGCAGATCGTGGGCAGCTCGGGTGGCCTCACCGACGCCGGTCCACGAGACGGAGGCCTGCAGGACGCTCGCACTGACCTGCACCGTGCCGACGGCCTGGGCGAACGCACGGTGCGCCGTGGTGACCGACAGCCCCACGGTGAGCGCGGCGAGCCTCAGAGCGGTGCCGAGCCCCGGCATCGGTGCTCGATGAGCTTGACCGGCCATATGGGTCGCGTCCAGAGGCACGGGGCTGGGTGCACGAGGTGCAGGAGACATTCGCGTTCCGCTACTTACCGTTGGCATTCCGCTACCCGGCGCGGCTCGAGCAAGGCGTCTGTCGAGATATCCGATCGTCCACCTCTTTGACACCGGCGGGAGCACCATGGAGCAAACGTCGCAACGGCTTCCGACCATGGCAGGGGAGGTGGATGCCCGTCGCCGAGACGCTCCGCAACACTTGGCATGCGCATTGCCCCTCCCCCCGTTCGCCGGGGAGCGCGAACTCCCCTGAACTGACCGAAGCGGGACCATTCCACTTCAACGATCGGGGAGAGAAGCACATGCGCAGGGCAACCATCCTCTCGGCCGCTGTGGCCGCCGGCCTGAGTCTGGGCGCTGCGGCGCTCGAGGCGCAGAACAGCGCGACCATCGAGGCGACCGCAAACGTGCTGTCCGCAGTGACCGTAACGGACGTCAACGACCTGGTCTTTGGCAATGTCACACCTGGCGTTCCCAAGACCATCGCGATCACTGACGCCGGCGCGGGGCTGTTCACGATTACCAAAGCGGACGGCACCGGAGTGACCCTGAGCTTTTCGCTCCCTGCCAACCTAACCTCTGGCGCTAATTCGCTCCCGATCGGCAGCTGGACAGGTGGGTGGCACACGAGCAACGCTCCAGGCAGCGCCACTGCGTTCACGCCAAGCGCGGCGGGCACCAACACGGGCGCCGCTGGCGCGAACCTTTGGGTGTACGTCGGCGCCACGGTGACCCCGGCGGCAGGGCAGATAGCCGGCCCTTACACCGGCGATGTCACCATGTCGGTGGTGTACTTCTAACCCTGCGGTTCCTCCCGAGAGTCGTCGAGCGCGCCGGCCGGGGCGGTGAGAGCCTCCTCGGTCGGCGCACTCGTGAGGATCCGCGGAGAGCCTCCATGCGATTCACCTGGCCCCTCACGCTGGCGGCGCTCTTCGCCGCGACGCCCGTCGCCGCTCAGATCTCGGTGGCGCCGGTCAGGGACCTCGCCTTCGGCGCGGTGATCGTGGGGCTCCCGACCTACATCGGGCCGAGCCATCCGACGCGCAGCGGCCAGTTCCGGGTGACCGCGCCGCCCCTCTCGAGGGTGCAGGTCCGTCTCACACTTCCTGATCAGCTGGACGGCCCGGCCGGAGCGGCGATGCCGATCGACTTCTCCAACAACGACGCGCTCCACGTGGACGCTGGAGCGAACGGCGTCGCCGGCACCTTCAACCCGAAGGCTACCCGGAACATCCAGGTCACCAGCGGCACGGCCTTCGTCTTCGTCGGCGGGACCGTGTCCCCGGCGGCCGCTCAGCCGCAGGGCACCTACACCGGGACGATCACTCTCACCATCAACATCCAGTGATGCCGCGATGACCCGCCTTCGAACCTTCGCTCTGCTCGCGACGCTCCTGCCGGTCCCAGCGGCGCTCCTCGCGCAGGGCGTTCTGGTCGCGCCTCACGCCGTCGTCATCGACCACCGCACGCGCAGCGGCGCGCTCAGCCTCTACAATCCCGGCGACGCGCCGGCCGAGATCTCGCTCTCCACGTTCTTCGGATACCCGATCACCGATTCTGCCGGTCAGTTCGACCTGCACACGGTCGAGCGTCCTGACCCGACCATGCCCTCCGCGGCGGGATGGGTCGAAGCCTTCCCCAAGAGAATGGTGCTCCAGCCGAAGGAGCGCCAGACCGTGCGTCTCCTCGCCCGCCCTCCCGCGGCGTTGACCGATGGCGAGTACTGGGCGCGCCTGGTGGTGGCCGCGAAGGGAGGGACGGTGCCGGTGACCGGGGTGGACTCCAGCTCCGGCGTCACCGTCGGCCTCAACCTCGAGGTGCGGACCGTCCTTCCACTCCAGTACCGGAAGGGGGCCGTCGCCACCTCGGTGCGCCTGAGCCGGCTGGCCGCCGCGCTGGACGGGGACTCCCTCGTGGTCCGCCTGCGGCTCGAGCGGATGGGCACCGCCGCCTTCATCGGCACCGTCCGTGGCGCGCTGGTCGACTCGGTCGGGCGCACGGTGACCACGTTCACCAGTCCGGTTTCGGTCTATTACGAGGTCGAGCCGAGGCTCACCGCCGCGCTTCCGGGTAGCCGGCCGAAAGCGGGTCGGTACCACCTGCGAGTGGAGGTCGCCGCCGAGCGCGAAGATCTGGCGCCCGAAACGGTGCTCCCCTCGCGCCCCGTGCGTGATTCCTTGGAGGTTCGTCTGCCGTGACCCTGCGGCGGCCCGTGCCGGTCCTCCTGCTGGCGGCGCTGGTCGCGCCGACAGCGGTGGGCGCCCAGTCGGCGGCGGACACCGCCGGCCCGGAGCCGGTCATCGTCGAGCTGTCGGTCGGGCGCTATGGCTCCCGCACGGTATCGGCCTACCGGTCCAGCATCGACGCGCTGCTGCCGGTGCTGCAGCTGGCCGAGGTGGCCGAGCTGCGGACCGTGCTGCTCTCGGGTGGCGCGGTCGAGATCACCCTGGAGCCCGGCCGGCACAAGGTGATCCTCGACCCATCGGTTCGCGAGATCCAGACTCGCGACGGCACGCTGGCACTCACGACGGAAGACCGTATCGTCAGGCTCGACGAGCAGTACCTCAGCACCAGCGTGCTCAGTCGGCTCCTGGGTGTCCGCTTCGACGTGAACTGGAGTGAACTGGCCGTGACCCTGCTGGACCCGGACAGCCTGCCGGTTGGCCGGCGGATCGCGAGGGAGCGGGCGCATGCCCTCTTCCAGCGCTCCGGCAACGAGGGCGAGGCCGATCTCGCGCTCGGCATGGAGCGAATCCGCTGGGACGGTGTGGTCCTGGACTACTCCCTCCTCGCGCCCAGCCAGGACTTCCTGGGCTCGGGCGCCTACTCCGCCGGCCTCGGTATGCACCTCTTCGGCGGCTCGCTCGAGGGGCGCCTGGCCAGCGCCGGCCCGCTGCGCGATGGCGACGTGCGGGTGGACGCCTCCTGGACCGGCGTATGGCGCCGGAGCCGCTACGTCACGCAGCTCCGCCTGGGCGACGGGCTCGCGACCGGGCCCCGTCCCCGAACCGTTCGCGGCTTCTCCATCTCGAACGCGCCGTTCCTCCGGTCTTCCCTCTTCGGCGCGATCGGGTTCCAGGGAGCGCTCGGCCCGGGCTGGGAGATCGAGGCGTACCGCGGCGGCAGGCTCATCGCCTTCGATTCGGCTGACGCGATGGGCCGCTTCTCCTTGGACCTGCCCGTGGAGTACGGCGAGAACGCGATGGACTTCGTCGCGTATGGTCCTTTCGGGGAGATCCGGCGGTTCAACCAGAACTACCGGGTAAGTGGCGACGTCATTCCGGACCGCAAGGTGGAGTACGGCCTGGCGGTCGGCGCCTGTCGCACCCCCCAGTGCCGGGCGAGCGCCAACCTCGACCTCCGCTATGGGCTCTCCTCCCGATGGACGGTCCGCGGCGGCGTGGACCAGTTCTGGCGCGACTCGCTCCCCGGGCTCTTTCACCCGTACGTCGGCGTCGGAGGTTCGCTCGGCAACGCGTGGGGGGTCGAGCTCGAGGGTGTAGCCGCGGCGGTAGTGCGCGGCGCGCTCCGGTACGAGCCCTCGCAGGATCTCCGGCTCACCACCGAGTATCACGATTTCGCCGCCGGCACCGAGGCGCCCCTGCTCACCGCCCCCGGGCGCCGCACCCAGTGGACGACCGACGGGCTCGTGCGCCCGTTCCGCGCGCGGGACGACGTGTACCTCGAGGCCAGCACCGACCGGATCACGGCGGACATGGGAACGATGACCAGCGCACGACTCGGTCTCTCGTTCTACGCCTCCCGCTTCCGGGTCGCCCCGGGGGTGCGCCACCTGCGTGTCGCAGGCCGGGATGGGACCACAACGCAGTCGTTCGCGTCGCTGAACACCTTCTCCCTCCCCTTCCCGGAGCTGGGTCCGGTGTTCGGGCGAGTCCTGACCCGCACCAATTGGGAAATCGACGACGGCGGACGCATGGCGCTCGCCGGAGGCTACCTGTCGCGCGAGATGGGCGACCACCTGGAGGTCGAGGCCGGCGTGACCTGGACCCGAGGACTTGGCACCAGCATCACCATGTTCGTCTCCACCAGACTGCCGAGCCTCCGGGCCACCACGAGCGTCATGGCGCGGCCAACGGGTGACCCCAGCGTGAGCCAGTTCGTGCAGGGCTCCGTCCTCTATGACCCCGACCGGCGACAGGTCGCGTTCGCCAGCGGCCCGTCGCTCGAGCGAGCGGGCATCAGCGGGCGCGTTTTCCTCGACCTGAACGGTGACCGACGGTGGCAGGCGGGTGAGCAGACGCTCCACGGCGTCCGGGTAAGAGCCGGCTTCGCCACGGCAGTATCCGACTCCTCGGGCCGCTATCGGATCTGGGATCTCCCGGCGTTCGAGCCGGTTCTGGTGGCCGTGGACACCAGCACGCTCGCGTCCCCACTCTGGGCTCCCGCCTACAACGCCGTCAGCGTGGAGACCGGCCCGAATCGGTTCCGGACCCTGGACATCGCGGTGGTGCCCACCGGGGTGATCGAGGGGCGAGTCGTACGACAGACGGTCGATTCCACCGTCGCGGTGGCCGGTGCCAGGCTGCTCCTCCGGCGCCAAGGCTCCAGCCAGACCACGAGTCTCGTCACGTTTTCCGACGGAGGGTTCTACCTCATCGGCGTGAAGCCTGGAGCGTATGAGCTCTCGGCCGATCCGGCGGTGCTCACCAGGCTGGGCCTCACGGCCACGCCGGTGGCGTTTACGGTGCCCACCGCCCCCGAGGGCGCGACGGTGGACGGGCTGGAGCTGCGAATGGAGTGAACCCGGCGGCGCCGGCCTCGCGGAGGGGCCGGCGACGTGGGTATGTGTGATCGATCAGCCGCGGAACGCGCCGGAGGTCCGGTGCCCCAGACCCCGGGAGCCCCCGTGCGTGTGACGGCCGTCCGCGGGCACGCGACGGGTCATCAGCGCCGTCCCGATCTCGATCAGTCCGACGATCAGGTGCGGCTCCCAGACGTACTCGGAGAACCCGAACAGCCAGGGCGAGAGGGCCAGCAGCACGCCGCCTCCCAGGTCCAGCGCCAGGTGGGTGGGCATGGGAATCCGCCGCACGGCACCGAGCTCGTAGTCGGTGAAGAGGCTGTAGAGGATTACGCTCAGCCCCAGCAGCACCGGAACCCAGGTCTCCGCCCCACCACGATTGAAATCGAACAGCCACGGCGCCGCGATCAGCAGAGCGCCTACCAGGTAGTCCATCATCCCGTGAACTCGCGTCGGAATGACTTGCATAGTTTCCCCCTTCATCATGAGCACTCGCCGGCCGTCACAGGTTTGTGGCTGATGCCGGCCACCATGGATCAAGAAGGGGGTACCTGCGGCCCGTCGCGGTGACTGCGCGCACACGATTCCTGGGTCGCCGCCTACGTGGCCGCCTCCTTACTCGCTGCCCGCTGCAGCGGCAGCCCGCTTGGGCCGGTGCGCCGACGCTGCGGCGGCCTCGAGGGGTGCTTCGGGCACACGCTCCCCGCGGAGCGCCGCCTGGCCGAGCCGCGAGAAGTTGATCGAGTTGCTCAGGATCCGCACCGCCTCCTGGTCGGCGTGGAAGCCCATGGAGTTCTCCGCCTCGACGAAGTCGGCGTAGAACTGAGCGGCCCGCTGGTAGCGCTGGGCGGTCCGCACCTTCGGATCGGCGCTGTCCGCAGCGCGGGCGCGCTCGATCCCGCCGATCAGCTCGAGCAAGGCGTCGATCGCGATGTTGCGGGTCTCGAAGGTGCGGTCCTGGATGGCGTAGACCCGCTCGCGGAGCTCCCCCTCGGAGATCTTGTGGCAGGTCTGGCAGGCTTGGTCCAGGTTGAGCAGCGGGCTCCGCACGTGGTGGTCGCTGATCTTGAGCGCGCCGCGGCGCTCGTACGGCATGTGGCAGTCCGCGCACGCGACCCCGGAGCGGGCGTGGATCCCCTGATTGTACAGCTCGAACTCGGGGTGCTGCGCCTTCAGCACCGGCGCGCCGGAGCGCGCGTGGGTCCAGTCCTTGTGTCCGTTGGCCTCGTAATAGGCGAGCATGCTGTCGACGCGAAGGCCGCGCTCCCAGGGATAGGTCAGCCGCTTCTGGTCCCCCTGGAAGTAGTACTCCACGTGGCATTGGCCGCAGACGTAGGTGCGCATCTCCTGCCGGGTGGCGTCCCGATTCACGTCGTAGTCTTCGATCCCCTCGGAGGCCTTCACCGCCTTGATCCCTTCCAGGAAACCGGGCCGGGTCACCCGCAGCTCCATGGTCGTCGGCGTGTGGCAGTCGATGCAGGCGACCGGGTGGTTCCCCGCCAGCTTCTTCGCCTCGAAGTAGGGGAGCGGGTTGAGCTTCTCGAAGCCCTTGATCAAGTCTCCGTCGCCCGCCCGCTTGTAGGCCACGTACATCGACGCGTGACAGTGCAGGCAGGTCCCGGGCTGCTTCGCCACCTGCTGCCGCTCCGTGAACACCTGGTCGTCGAGCATGTAGGCATGCCCTCGCTCCTCCCGGAAGTCCCGGGCGAAGGCGTACCCGGCCCACATCTCCGTCAGTCTCGGGTCCTCCTGGAGC
>DATABZ010000309.1:0-54604 GCA_036259315.1 Gemmatimonadales bacterium
CCCGGTGACCCCCGCCGTCGCGCCGGGCGACGTCCGGCGCCGGCTGCCGCCAGCACCTCCCGAGCAGAGCGAGGCGTTCCCGCGGCTGTTCGCGGACTTTCGCGACCTGATCGTGCCGGGCATGACGCACTGGAACCATCCGGGCTGGTTCGCCTACTTCCCCGGCAACAACAGCCCTCCCTCCATCCTCGGCGAGATGCTGACCGCCGCGATGGGCGCGCAGTGCATGTCGTGGGCGACCTCGCCGGCGGCCACCGAGCTGGAGCAGGTAGTGATGGAGTGGCTGCGATCCATGCTCGATCTGCCGAAGGAGTTCGTCGGTGTCATCCAGGACACCGCGTCCACCGCGACCCTGGTGGCGCTGCTCTCGGCTCGTGAGCGCGCGAGTGGCGGCGGCACGGGGCTCCGTGGCCTCGGGGCCGGCCCGCCGCTGGCGGTGTACGCCTCGCACGAGGCGCACTCGTCGGTGGACAAGGGCGTGAAGCTCGCCGGCTACGGACTCGAGCGGCTCCGCAGAATCCCGACCGACGCGGCATACGCCATGGACTCCGCGGCCCTGGAGCGTGCGATCGAGGCGGACGTGGTCGCAGGGCTCCGACCGGCGTGCGTCGTCGCCACCATCGGAACAACCTCGTCCACGGCGGTGGACCCCGTGGGCGCGGTCGCGGCGATCTGCCGGCGGCACGGCATCTGGCTGCACGTGGACGCGGCCTACGGAGGCTCGGCGGCGATCGCGCCCGAGCTGCGGGACCGGTTCGCCGGTTGGGAGCTGGCGGACAGCATCGTGCTCAACCCCCACAAATGGCTGCTGACTAACTTCGACTGCACCGCGTTCTACGTCCGCGATCGCGACGCCCTGCTCTCCGCCTTCAGTCTCACGCCGGAGTACCTCCGCACGCCGCACGACGCGGAGGTGGTGAATTACCGGGACTGGGGCATTCAGCTCGGCCGGCGCTTCCGGGCCCTCAAGCTGTGGTTCGTGATCCGCAGCTACGGGGTGGAGGGACTGCGCGCCGTGATCCGCCGACACGTGGCGCTGGCGCGCGAGCTCGCGAGCTGGATCGACGCGGTGCCCGACTTCGAGCGGGTGGCCCCGGTGCCGTTCGGATTGGTCTGCTTTCGCTACCGACCCGCGGACGCCACGGACGAGGAGTCGGATCGGCTCAACGAGCGGCTGCTGGAGGAGGTCAACGCGACGCGGCGGGTGTTCCTGACGCACACGCGGCTGGGGGGCCGCTACGTGATCCGGCTGGTGGTCGGACAGCGCGCGACCGAGCGGCGGCACGTGGAGGAGGCGTGGACGCTGATCCGGGAGGCGGCCACCCGCGTCTCATCGTGACGGCGGTCCCGCCGGGTCCGACCCGGTCAGCCGGCGAGCGCGTGGGCCGTGGGCAGCAGGAGCGGGCGGAGATAGCGGCCGGTGTGGGACGCCTCGCATTCGGCGATCTCCTCCGGCACTCCCTGCGCGACCACGCGACCGCCGGCATCGCCCGCCTCGGGGCCGAGATCCACGATCCAGTCGGCGCGCTTGATCACGTCGAGGTGGTGCTCGATGACGACCACCGTGTGGCCGGCGTCCACCAGGCGATCGAGGACCTGGATCAGGACCCGGACGTCGTCCAGATGGAGCCCGGTCGTCGGCTCGTCCAGGATGTACAGCTTCCGCCCCTCCCGCTTGCCCGCCTGGATCAGCTCGCGCGCGATCTTGAGCCGCTGGGCCTCGCCCCCTGAGAGCGTGGTGGCCGGCTGGCCCAGCCGCAGATAGCCGAGCCCCACCTGCTGCAGGTGCCAGAGCGCGGTGCCGAGCTTGGGCTGGTGGCGGAAGCGGGTGATCGCGTCCTCGACGGTCCATTGCAGGACGTCGTGGACGGAATGGCCGTGAATCCGCACGTCGAGCACGTCGCGCTTGTAGCGGCTGCCGCCGCACGCCTCGCAAGGGACGAAGACGTCGGCCAGGAACACCATCTCCACCTGGACATGTCCGGCGCCCTCGCACTCCTCGCAGCGGCCGCCCGGCATGTTGAAGGAGAAGGTGCTCGCGGAGTACTTCCGCTGACGCGCCAGGGGCTGGGCCGCGAACAGCTCCCGGATCTCGTCGAACGCCTTGATGTAGGTGATCGGATTGGACCGGGGTGAGCGGCCGATCGGCGACTGGTCGATCAGCAGCACGTCCTTGAGGAATTCCCAGCCGGTGATCGCCTCCACCCGTCCCACCTCCTCGCCGAGGTGCGACTTGGCGGAGTGCCCGCCGCGGAGCTTCGCCTCCAGGTTCCGGTAGATCACGTCGTGGAGCAGGGTGCTCTTGCCCGAGCCGGAGACCCCGGTGACCGCGGTGAGCGCACCCAGCGGAATGTCCACGTCCACCCCGCGGAGGTTGTGCAGCGATGCCCCACGCACCTTGAGTGAGAGCGGGCCGGCCGGACGGCGGAGGCTGGGGACCGCGATCCGCTTGTGCCCGGTCAGGTACTGACCCGTGAGCGACTGGGACGCCGCCGCCACCGGTCCCGCGTGCACCACGCGCCCGCCGTGGTCGCCCGCGCCGGGACCGAGCTCCAGCATGAAGTCGGCCTGCTGAATCGCCGAGAGATCGTGCTCTACCACGACGACGGTGTTGCCCCCGTCGCGCAACCGGCGGAGCAGGGCCAGCAGCCGGTCCGTGTCGCGCGGGTGGAGGCCGACCGAAGGCTCGTCGAGCACGTAGAGGGTGTCCACCAGACGGGCGCCGAGCGCGTTCGAGAGCGAGATCCGCTGCGCCTCTCCTCCGGAGAGCGTGCGCGTCTGGCGGTCGAGCGAGAGGTAGCCCAGTCCCACGTCCCGGAGGAATCCGAGTCGCGCATCGAGCTGCTCCAGGATCAGGTGCGCGACCTCACGCTCGAACGGGGTGAGCTCGAGAGCGCCGATCCACTGGTGGATCCCGTCGACCGAGCGGGCCGCGACCCCGGCGATGGTCTCGCCACCGATCCGGACCGAGAGGGCGTCCGGGTTGAGCCGGTTGCCGCCGCACTCACCGCAGGTCTTGGCCAGCTGGTACTGCCGGAGGAAGACCCGGATGTACTGTTTGTAGCGCTTCTCCTCCAGGTCCTTGAGAAAGGGAAAGATCCCGACGTAGCGGCCCTTCCGCCCATAGAGCAGCTCCCGGCGGTGCGACGCCTTGAGCTTGCACCACGGCTTGTCGCAATCCGCGCCCAGGCTGCGCGCGAACTCCAGCAGTATCCGCCGGCGGCTCTCGTACCGCGGCTTGGTCCAGGGATCGATCGCGCCCTGCGCCAGGCTGCGGCGGGGATCGGGGACGACGAGCGACTCGTCGTACTCCAGGACCGCGCCGAACCCGTTGCAGGCCCCGCACGCGCCGCGGGGGTTGTTGAAGGAGAAGAGAGCCGGTGTCACGAGGGGTGCCGGCGTGTCGCACGCGCTGCACGACGGCGAGCGGGTGAACCGGAGCCGCCCACCATCGTGGATGGCGATGGCCACGCCTTCGCCCTCCTGGAAGGCGGTGGCGACGGCCTCGGAGAGCCGGCCCCGCGCCTCAGGGGACCCGCCGAGCCGGTCCACCACGACCAGGAGCTCGGTGGTGCGGGTGAGATCGACTCCCTCCGGCAGCTCGTCCAGGTGCCAGGGCGTCCCATCCGCGATGACGCGCACGAACCCCAGCGCGCGAAGGTTCTCGACCACGGCCGCGTGGGCCAGCCGGGCGATAGGCGGGAGCGGGAAGGCGATCTGCACCCGCGCGGCACCCGCCGCGACCACCGCGTCCGCGGCGGACTGGGGCGTGTCCACCCGGACCGGGGCGCCGCAGAAGCGGCAGTAGCTCCGGCCGACGCGAGCCCAGAGGAGCCGGAGATGGTCATAGATCTCCGTGGCGGTGCCGACGGTCGAGCGGCTGGAGACCACGGGGTTGCGCTGCTCGATGGCTACCGAGGGGGCGATGCCCTCCAGCCGGTCCACCAGCGGCTTGGGCATCCGCTCCAGGAACTGCTTGGCGTACGTCGAGAGCGACTCGATGTACCGCCGCTGCCCCTCGGCGTAGAGCGTATCGAAGGCCAGGCTGCTCTTGCCGGACCCCGAGGGGCCGGTGATCACCGTGAGCGCGCGGTGCGGGATGTCTACGGTGACGCCCTGCAGGTTGTGCTGGCGAGCGTTGACGATGCGGATGACGGAATCGGCCACGCGAGGAAAATAGTGGAACGGCGGGGTTCGGGATAGTTTCGGGCGCGGGCAGCGGGACCGGGGTTCCTTCGTTCGAGGTGATCGGCCGTCTATCTTTTTGCTCGCCCATGGCCCGACTGCTCACCCCGAAGTTCCTTCTCCGCGGATTCGAGATCTCGGTGCTGGCCTCACTGGCCGGGTTCGGGATCACGCTGCTCTACGGCAACGACCTCCCAGCGTTCCTCCGCGGGCTCGGGCGGGTGCACCTGGGCTGGATCCTCGTCGGGGCGGCTCTGGCCTCACTCGACTGGATCGGGGGCGGGCTCCGGCTGTGGATCTGCGCCCGAGAGATCCACCCGAATCCTTCCCTCAAGGGGTGCATTCTGGCTGGCGGGATGGGGGCGTGGGCGGGCATGCTCACCCCGCTCAACTCCGCGGCCGGCCCGATGACGATGTACACCCTGCGCCGCTACGGCATTCCCCTTCCGGTCGCGGTCACCTCCACCTTCATCAGCTTCGTCTCCACGGTCCTCTTTTTCGCCATCGCGGGCCCGTTGGCGCTGCTGTTCGGCGCGGGCAAGGGCCTGGGCGAGCGCGGCGACGTGCTGGGTCTCTCGCTGTACGACCTCTTCCTCGGCAGTATCACCATCGTGGGCACCATCGGCGTCCTGCTGGCGTTCGTGATCTTCGCGCCCAGGCTGGTGCGCGACCTGATCCACTGGGTGGCGGAGGCGATCGGCCGACGCAGCACCCGAGTGGCGAGGCGGCTGGAGCGGCTGCGCCAGGGCATCGACGAGACGCACGCGAGCGTGGTCGCGTTCAACAGCGTGCGGGGATGGCTGGCCATCCTGTGGTCCACCATCCTGTCCGCCGTGTCGCACGCGAACAAGCTGCTCGCCGGGTACGTCGCGCTCCGGGCGCTGGGCTTGCACGCGAACTTCGTGGACATCCTGCTGGTTCAGACGTTGGTGATGTTCCTCCTCTACTTCGCACCCACGCCCGGCGCCTCCGGCATCGGCGAGGTTCTCTCGGCCGCGGTAATGTCGTCCTACGTGCCGCGAGAGCTCACGCCACTCTACATCCTGGTCTGGCGGCTCACCCTGACGTACTTCACGCTCGGCTTCGGGTTCCTCGTCTTCTCGGGTTGGCTCCGCCGGGGCCTCAAGGCGATCGACCAGGCCGCACTGGCCGAGCCGGCGGGCGGGTAGGGTGACGGACGAGCAGGACGTACCGTCCACCGGCTACGACGCCGCCCTGATGCGGCGGCTGCTGCGCTACCTCCGGCCCTACCACTGGCTCGCCGGGGGCGCGGTGCTGCTGCTCCTGGTCCAGTCGGGCCTCGCGCTCGTTGGACCGAGGCTCACGGAGCGGGCGCTCGACGTCGCCATCCCCCGGATGGACATCGGCCTGCTCGGTCTCCTGGCCGGCCTGTACCTGGCCACCCTGCTGCTGGAGCTCGTCGTGGAGTACGGGGGCACGCTGCTCACCGCGCTCGTGGGGCAGCGGGTGATGTACGATCTCCGAATGGAGATCTTCGGGCATCTCCAGCGGCTCAGCGTGAGCTACTTCGACCGCAATCCGGTCGGACGGCTGATGACCCGGGTCACCTCCGACGTGGAGACGCTGAACGAGCTCTTCTCGTCCGGGGTGGTGACGATCTTCGGGGACGTCTTCACCCTTGTCGCCATCATGGGCATGATGCTGGTGATCGACGTGAAACTGGCGCTCGTGACCTTCGCGGTGATCCCCCTGGTCTGGCTCACGGCGGCCGTCTTCCGCCGCAGGGTGCGCGACGCCTTCCGAGACATCCGCTACCGGCTTGCCCGGTTGAACGCGTTCCTCCAGGAGCGGCTCTCGGGGATGCGCGTGGTTCAGCTCTTCGGGCGGGAGGAGGACTCGGCGCGGCGCTTCGCGGAGCTCAACCGCGAGCACCTTGGCGCGCATCTCCGCTCCATCACGGTCTACGCGATCTTTTTCCCCATGGTCGAGGTGCTGACTGCGGTGGCGATGGCGCTCCTGCTCTGGTACGGCGGCCTCCGGGTGCTGGACGACACGCTGACCGTCGGGGTGTTGGCAGCCTTCATCCAGTACACCCGACGCTTCTTCCAGCCTCTCCAGGATCTCTCGGAGAAGTTCAACCTGCTCCAGAGCGCGATGGCCTCGTCCGAGCGCATATTCGGGCTGCTCGACGAGCCGGTGTCGGTCCCCGAGCCGGTGAGCCCCAGGCCGCTGCCGCGCCCGCTCCGGGGCGAAGTGCGGTTCGAGAATGTCTGGTTCCGCTACGCCGCCGGCGGGCCCTGGGTGCTGCGGGACGTGTCGTTCGTCGCCTCGCCGGGCCGGACCGTGGCGCTGGTGGGCCACACCGGCGCGGGGAAGACCACCGTGGTGAATCTCCTGCTCCGGTTCTACGACCCGGACCGGGGCCGGATCACCGTGGACGGCGTGGACATCCGCGAGCTCTCGACGGCGGCCCTGCGGTCGGCCATCGGGTTCGTGCAGCAGGACCTCTTCCTCTTCACCGGCGACATCCTGCACAACCTCACCCTGGGCGCCCCGATCACGCCCGAGGCGGCGCGGCTGGCGGCCGAACGGGTGGGCGCGCACCGGTTCATCGAGCGGCTGCCCATGGGCTATCGCCACCGGCTGGGGGAGCGGGGGCGGAGCCTGAGCGTGGGAGAGCGGCAGCTGCTGAGCTTCGCGCGGGCGCTGGCCCTCGACCCGGCGATCCTGGTGCTCGACGAGGCCACCAGCTCGGTGGACGCCGAGGCCGAGGCGCAGATCCAGAGGGCCATCGCGGAGCTGATGGCGGGGCGCACCAGTCTGGTGGTCGCCCACCGGCTGAGCACGATCCTCCACGCCGACGAGATTCTGGTGATGCACCACGGAGAGATCCGGGAGCGGGGGACGCACCGGGAGCTGCTCGCCGCGGGAGGGCTCTACCAGCGCCTGTACCAGCTGCAGCTCCGGGGGCAGGAAGTACGCCAGATCGCCTAGGGTGTGCTCGAGAAGTCGTGGCCAAGTGAGTGGTGGAAGTGGGGACTCCGCAGGGGCGCGTTAGAACGCGTCGCGGAGGAGACCGGGCGCAAACGCTTCTCGAGCACACCCTGGCCAGTTTTTGCTTGCCTGCCCCCGGAGCACGGGGTACGTTTGGCATCCGGTTTCACGCATTGGGACCTGCGCGATGATGCAACTCGAAGTCGGTGGCCGTCGAATCCCTGTCGCCACCGGAGACACGGTCATAGGATCGGCGCCGTGGTGTACGATCGTCCTCGAGGGTGAAGGGGTGCGACCGCACCACGCCGTGGTCCAGGGGACCCCGGAGGGCGCGGCCGCGATCCGCACCGCCGGGGCCGACGCCGAGGTGTCCATCAACGGTGTCCGCTTGGGCACCGATCCTACGCCTGTTCTGCACGGGGACAAGATCCAGATCTTCGGGCATGAGATCCTGGCGGTCGATCCGCAACGCGCCGGCAATACCCAGCTGTTCGACTCCGGGGCGTTTGCCGATCTCCCGCCGGTCCAGGCCGCCAAGTCGCCCCCGGGGCCGACCGGCGGCCGAGTCGTATGCCTGACCGACGGCCGGGAGTACACCGTCAAGGAGGAGCCGCTGGTCTTCGGGAGGGATGCGGCGTCCGACGTGGTGGTCACCAGCGGCGACGTCTCCCGCCGGCACGCGGAGATCCGGGCGACACCGGAGGGGTATGTCCTGATGGACCACAGTGCCAACGGCACGTTCGTGAACGGGAAGCGGGTGAGCCACAGCCAGCTGCTCGCCCGGGCCGACGTGATCAGGATCGGCACGGACGAGTTCCGGTTCTATGCCGACGCCTCGCCGCGGACCTCGACCGGGCAGCGGTCGGTGTCGGACGAGGTGCCGCTGCACACGCCGACCGGCGCGGTGCACCGGCTGTCGGATACCATGCACGGGGTCCCGCTGGCCGAGCTGGCCCGCGAGGCGCCACCGGGGCCGCCGACGCCCCCGGCCGCGGTCGCCCTCCCGATCGCCTCGCTCCTGGTCCGCAGCGGCGCCCTGCGCGGGCGGCGCCTGCCGGTCACCATCCCCACCGTCAACATCGGTCGGGCGGACTACAACGACCTCGTGATCGCCGATCCCAGCGTGAGCACGACCCACGCCAAGCTCCAGCGCAAGGACGACGTGTGGGTGCTGACCGACCTGGGCTCGACCAACGGCACCTACGTCGAGGGGGAGCCGGTCACCGGGGAGACGGCGCTGACGCCGGGCACCACCATCCGTTTCGGGGACGTGGCGGCGCTGTTCGAGCCGCACGATGAGCCGCAGTCCACCGCGCGGCCGCCCGCGACTGCCGTCCCGGCCGACCCCGGAGCGATCCGGCCGCCGGAGCTCGAGGAGGCACCCGCGGGCACCCGGGCGGAGGCCCCGCGCGCCGCCGCGAGGCGTCCGATCCGGGCGGCGGCTCCCAGGCCGACCGGCCCGCCGACATGGCTGATCGCGCTGCTCATCCTCGTGGCCCTGATCGTCGCCTACGTTGTCCTGACCTCGAGCTGACGGGGACCTGTTGCACTTCACCTGTGCCGCTCGAACCGACGTCGGGATCGTCCGCTCGGGCAACGAAGACAACTACCTGATGCTCGCGGACCGCGGCGTGTTCATCGTGGCCGACGGAATGGGTGGACACGCGGCCGGCGAAGTCGCGAGCGAGATGGCGGTGCGCATCACGTCCGACGAGATCGGCTCGCTGCGCGGGCTGTCGGACGCCGAGGCCGGCGAGCGGGTGCGGAGCGCGATCCGCGCCGCCAACGACGCGATCTTCGAGCGGACGCTCTCGGAGCACGACAAGCGGGGCATGGGGACGACGGCGACGGTGCTCGTCCTCATGCCCCGCCGGTATCTGATCGGGCAGGTCGGCGACAGCCGCGCGTATCTGCTGCGGAACGGCGAGCTGCTCCAGCTCACCAAGGATCACTCCTACGTGCAGGAGCAGGTGGACGCGGGTCTGCTGACCCCCGATCAGGCACGGGTGCACCCGTACAGCAACGTGATCACCCGGTGCGTGGGCGCGAGCGGCGATGTGGCGCCGGACATCTACTTCGGCAACCTGGAGCAGGGCGACATCCTGCTCATCGCCTCGGACGGGCTCACCGGAATGCTCGAGGACGAGCATCTGGTCCGGATCCTCAGCTCCGACGGCGGCCCGCAGCATTGGGTGGACCGGATGATCACCGAGGCCAATCGCCGGGGCGGGCTCGACAACATCACCGCGATCGTGATCAAGATCGACTCGGTGGACAGCAACACCGGCGAGCAGCCGGCCGTCCCGGCGGCAGCCGGCCGGACCAACTAGGGACCGAGCGGCCGCTCGAGCTGGATGTCGGCCCTGGAGTAGCCGCTGCCGGGATCGAGCGGCACCTCGCGAAAGCCGTGCTTGCGGTACAGGTTGAGGGCGGGCCCGAGGCGGGTGTTGGAGACCAGGATGAGGCGGCGGGCACCGGCCGCCCGCGCGAAGCCCACGGCCGCCTCCACCAGCCGATCGCCGTAGCCCTGACCCCGCGCCCTCGGCTCCACCGCCATCTTGGCCAGCTCGAAGGTCTCCGCATCGCGCCGGATGACCGCGCAGGTGCCGCGCACCGCCTCATCCTCCAGCACGAAGAAGACCTGGCCTCCCGGCTGGACGATCCGCCCGTCCGGGTCCTCGAACACCTTTCGGTCCTCCTCCTCCAGCGTGAAGTAGCGCTCGATCCACTCGCGGTTGAGCCGCTCGAACTCGGTGCGCAGCTCGGGCCGCCAGGTGACGAGCTGCACCGATCCTGCCTCCGCCTTCATCAGACCTCCATGTGAGGGCCAGCACCTCGGACTCCCGTCCCGGGGGCTATCAGTTCGTCCATTCGGGGCGCGTTCCGAGCGGCGTCCCCGTGGACAGAAGTATGGCTGACACACTTATGAGGAGAGATCACAATGAATGAACGGGACCAGGATGCGGATCGCCGGCGCGATCAGGAGAACCCCGCGCCGGAGTCGGGGATGGGTGGCGCGTCCGACATGGGCGCGCACGGACGCCATCCCGCCTCCGCGCCGGCGATGGCACGCGAGGGCCGCTCGCCCGAGCCCGAGGCGGCTCCGGGCGACGCGCCGATCGAACGGCGGCGCCGCCAGGACCCCTCCTACACCGGCGCCGAGCGGCGGATCGCGCGGCGCTGATGGGCCGGCGCCGCGGATGGCCTAGGGCCAGCGCGCCAGGATCTGCCGCAGCTCGTCGCGATGGTTGGTCTCGTCCGCGATGATGTCGTCGAAGTTGACCGCCAGGCCATGCTCCCCGGCCTCCGTGGCCTCGTCGCGGCGCCGGACGTAGCGCGTGATCGTCTCCTCCTCCGCGGCCAGCGCGGTCTCCAGCATGGCCTTGGCGTCCCTGACCACCTTCACCGGGGCCGGCTCGGTGGCGGGGGTGCCGCCCAGGGCCGCGATCTTGTCCGCGATGATCTGGGCGTGGGCCAGCTCCTCGGGGATCTCGTTCGTGAAGAACGCCCGCAGATCCTGGCGCCAGGGTCCCTGGACCAGACTGGCGTACAGGCGGTACATGATGACCGCCTGGAACTCACCCCGCAGGTCCTCGTTCAGTCCATCCAGCAGCGCCTGCCTGGCGTCTTTCGTCCTGGGCTGCTGCTCCGTGCGCGTCGCCATCGAGCCTCCCTGAGTATCGGCATGCGTTCACCTGCGAGCCCCGCGGCTCATCTCCGCAGCATACGATGCTGGGACGGGCGGCGACAGGGCGCAGGACCCATTCCCGTGTGAGCCCGGGCACACTCCGCGGCGCCGCGGTCCCCTAGCTTCGCCACGGACAGGAGGAATCATGCGCATCGTCGAGATCGCTCCCGATCTGGGATACCTTCGCACCGCGATCGTCAATCTCTACTTCTCCGGCCCCCGCGACGCGGGCGACCGCAACTGGGTCCTGGTGGACGCCGGCATGCCGGGTTTCGCCGGAACGATCGCCCGGGCGGCCGCCAGGCGTTTCGGGCGGGGCGCCCGTCCGGCCGCGATCGTGCTCACGCACGGCCACTTCGATCACGTGGGCGCCCTGGGCACGCTGGCCAAGCGCTGGGATGCCCCGATCTACGCCCACTCGCTGGAGCTGCCCTACCTGATCGGCGAGGCCGCCTACCCGCCGCCGGAGCCTCGCGTTGGCGGCGGCATGGCGGCCATGTCGCCGCTCTTTCCCAGAGGTCCGTTCGACTTCCGCCCGCGGATGCACATGCTCACGGAGGACGGGACGGTTCCCGGAATGCCCGGATGGCGGTGGGTCCACACGCCGGGCCACACGCCGGGCCACGTCTCGCTGTTCCGAGAATCGGACCGGGCCCTGATCGCCGGCGACGCCTTCGTGACCACGAAGCAGGAATCGCTGGTCGCCGCGTTGACGCAGCGGCGCGAGCTGCACGGCCCGCCGGCGTACTACACCCCGGACTGGGGATCGTCCTGGGAGTCGGTGGAGCTGCTGTCTGCGCTGCAGCCGGAGGTCGCCGCGACCGGCCACGGCCGGCCGATGCGCGGGCCCGCCATGCGCGAGGCGCTACGGGAGCTGGCCCGGGATTTCGATCGGCTGGCCGTGCCGCCCCGGGGGAGGTACGTCGAGCGGCCGCAGGTGGAGGTGGCGGACATCTACGCGCCGCCGGCTCGCAGGAACCCGGCGGCTACGGCCGCCATTGGCCTCGCGCTGCTGATGACGGGCGCGCTCGTGCTTCGAGGTCGCCGGTAGCAGCGGCGCTAACAGTTGGCCCCCGGCTGTGGAAGGGCCGTAGCGTTCGGATAGCGGCGCTTAGTGGTGCGCGAAGACCTCGGAGCTGCCGTCCCGCCGGAAGAGCAGCACGTCGTACGGCTCGTGCGGCTGTCCCGGCACGGCCATGCCCGGCGAGCTGGCGGGCATGCCCGGCGCCGCGAGGCCGGCAGCGTCCGCCTTCTTCGCCAGCAGCCGCCTGACGTCGTCTGCCGGCACGTGGCCCTCGATCAGGTACTTCCCGACCTGCGCGGTGTGGCACGAGCGCAGGTCCCTGGGCACGCCAAGGCTGTCCTTGACCGTGTCCATGTCCTGATCCTCGTGCACCACGGTCTTGAACCCCGCCGCCTTCACATGGTCCACCCACTCGGCGCAGCAGCCGCAGGTCGGACTCATGTAGATGGTCATCGTCTCCGGATCGGAGACCGCGCCCGCCGCCCACAGCGATCTGCCCCCCGCCAGCGCGGCGCCGCCGAGTGCGGCGGTCCGGGCCAGGAACGAGCGTCGTGAAATCATCGTGTCACCCTCGTCAAACCAGTGAAACCTCGTCCGCCAGCCGGCGGGTAATGTCCTCCGCCGGCCAGGTCAGCAGATCCAGGACTCCGTCGAGTGACCTGGCCGGCATCCGCGCCACGAACACCCTCAGCCGCCGTGCGCTCCGGTAGAGCTCGTCCGCAACCCTGGGCAGGCCGAGCTGTCCCGCGCGTCCCGCATCGGTGAGCCGCTCGATCGTTCCACCCCGGGTGCGGAGGGGAAGATCCACCCCCAGCATCGAGGAGCGGGCGGGGAAGTCCAGCAGCAGCTCGCCCGGTTCCAGGCCGACCCGCAGGGCCACCGAGTCCTCGACCCGCTCCAGGAGCGCCGGATCGTCGGCCACCCAGGGCTGCACGTCCACCGGCACGTCGCTCGCCGGCAGGTCGAGGGCCCGCTTGTACAGCCGGCGGGCGCGGATCGCGGCCGCGAGCCCGCCGGGACTGCGGCTGATCAGCAGCTCCATCAGCCCATCGTCCGTCGCCTCGGCCACCACGTCCTCGGTGACCTCACCCCGCCGGACCGCGAGGCGCACCGCGCGCTTGAACATGCAGGTGGCGGCGCGCACCGCGTGGTGCCAGTACACGTTGCGGTACATCTGGTACTTGGCGAACAGCAGGGACTCGAGCGCGCTCACGCCCTTCTCCTGCACTCCCACCTCGTAGCGGCCGCTCCCGGTCTCGACCAGCGTGAGGGTCGAGAGGAGCCGATCCACGTCCACGGTTCCGTACGGCACGCCGCACATGTGGGCGTCCCGACTCAGGTAATCGATCTTGTCCAGATCCAGCGATCCGGAGATCAACCCCTGGAGCGCACTGTCGCTGCTGCCCTCGATCAGGCGGCCCACGGCGTCGGCGAACGCGGGCCCGCCGACCTCCACCAGGCGATCGCCCAGCTCGCCGCGAGACAGCTTCGCAATGCCCAGCTTCTCGTGCGACGGGAAGCCGGCCTCCTCCAGGGCGTGAGAGAAGGGGTAGTGCCCAACGTCGTGGAGGAGGGCCGCGAGGCGGACGGCCAGCCGATCCTCGTCCGGAACCGGACCCAGCTCACCCCGCTCTTCCAGCGCCGCCAGTGCACGCTTGGTGAGGTGATACGCGCCGAGCGCGTGCTCGAATCTGGTGTGGGTGGCACCCGGATAGACCAGGAACGCATGCCCTACCTGCCGCACGTAGCGGAGCCGCTGAACCGTCGGCGTGTCGAGGGCGAGCAGCGCCGGGCGGTCGAGGCGGATGTTGTCCCACAGCGGATCGCGAATGATCTCGATGTCGGCGTGCGGCACCCGGCTCCGCTTTGTCCCTGCGCCGCTCCGCCGACTCTGGGTCACGCCGTCGGTCCCGCCGCGGCGACCGTCCCCGGCACCTGCGCCCGGTATCGCTCGAAGTTCTCCCGGAACATCGTCGCGAGCTTGAGGGCCTGCGCGTCGTACGCGGCGGCGTCGGCCCAGGTATCACGGGGAACGAGCAGCTCGCCGGGCACGTCAGGGACCGCGGCCGGGACCTCGAAGCCGAACACCGGATCCCGCACGAAGGGCGCGGCGTCGAGTGCGCCCGCCAGGGCCGCGCGCACCATGGTCCGGGTGTGGGACAGCCTCATCCGCGATCCGGTGCCGTAAGGACCGCCGGTCCACCCGGTGTTCACCAGCCACACCTTCACTCCGTGTCGCGCGATCTTCTCGCCCAGCATCTTGGCGTAGACGCTCGGATGCAGCGGCAGGAACGGTGCACCGAAGCAGGCGGAGAACGTGGCGGAGGGCTCGGTGACGCCGCGCTCGGTGCCCGCGACCTTCGCGGTGTAGCCGGACAGGAAGTGGTACATCGCCTGTTCCGGGGTGAGCCGGGCGATCGGCGGCATCACGCCGAAGGCGTCCGCGGTGAGGAACACGATGTTCCGGGGGTGCGACCCGGCACCGCTGGGGAGATGGTTGGGGATGAAGTGAATGGGGTAGCAGGCGCGGGTGTTCTCGGTGAGGAGGTCGGCGTCGAAATCCGGCGTCCGACTGGTGGGATCGATCACCACGTTCTCGAGCACCGTCCCGAACATCTGCGTGGCCGCGTAGATCTCGGGCTCCGATTCCGGCCGGAGCCGGATCACCTTCGCGTAGCAGCCGCCCTCGAAGTTGAACACGCCGCGGTCGCTCCAGCCGTGCTCGTCGTCGCCGATGAGCTGCCGGCCCGAGTCCGCGGACAGGGTGGTCTTGCCCGTCCCGGAAAGTCCGAAGAAGACCGCGCTGTCGCCCGCGGGCCCCACGTTCGCCGAGCAGTGCATCGGCATCACGCCCTGGGAGGGCAGCACGTAGTTGAGGGCCGTGAAGATGGACTTCTTCATCTCGCCGGCGTACCGGGTGCCCCCGATCAGCACCAGCTTCTTGCCGAAGTGGATGACGACGAAGGTCCCGGTGCGAGTGCCGTGCCGGGTCGGGTCCGCCTGGAAGTCGGGCGCGTGCAGCACCGTGAACCCGGGGCGGAACTGCGCCAGCTCGGCCGGCATGGCGCGGATGAACATGTTGCGTACGAAGAGCGCATGCCATGCGTTCGGGGTGACGAACCGGACCGGAACCCGGTACGCAGGATCCGCCCCGGCGAACAGGTCCTGCACGAACACCTCGCGGGCGTCGAGGTAGCCGCGCACGTCCTCGTGCAGCCGCTCGAAGGCGGCGGGCTCGAGTCTGGGATTCTTCTCCCACCAGATCCGATCCGAGCCCCCCGGCTCCTCCACCACGAACTTGTCCTTTGCCGAGCGGCCGGTGTGCGGGGAGGTGACGGCGCAGAACGCCCCCCGGTCGGTCAAGGTCCCCTCGCCCCGCGCGACGGCGTGCTCGATCAGTGCGGCCGGCGTGAGATTGGCGTGGATCCGGATGGGAAAGAGGCCATGCTCCACCAGCGTGAGGCTCTCACGCGGGGCTGCGGTCGTCTGCGTCATACGCTCCCGTGCGCCCGGCGGCGCGGCAGAGGGGCTCGGCGGCCCGTTCGGCCGCCTCCGGCGGAGCGGGAAAGATCGGCACGGGGCCCCCCGGGTGCAACCGGCCCCGTCACACGACGCTAAGCTTCGGCCCCGTATCGGGTTGGCGGTGCAACATCCGGCGCGGCGCTCAGGGCCGGTCTCGACCTACGACCTGAAGGGTAGGGGGGGTATGGTAGGCCGCTTCCGCGGTCCGGCGGTCGCGGTCGCTCGGCAGCTCCACGTCCGGATTGGTGAACATGATGTCGGTCGGCTCGTCGGAGTGGGCGAAGATGCCCAGGGCGTGCCCCAGCTCGTGGATGCTGGTCAGCCCGAGACACCGCTCGACCCCCGGCACGGGCAGCGGGTTGAGGAACACGCGGATCGGCAGAAACAACTGGGTGTTGCCGTCATCGACGTCCAGATCGGTTGCGCCGGAGCATTCGGGAGCGAGTGCGCTGTGGAGCAGGGTCTTCGGCGGCTCGCTCTCGGGCACCCCGGCGCGCACGATCACGTCGGCCGTGGTCGAATCGCTGACCAGCGTCCCCCGGAACTCGCCGTAGAGGAACGCGTCCTCCCACACCTCGACTGCCCGGGCCACGTGGGTGGGAAGGTCCTCGGCGTCTTCCACCCAGATCCGCACGGGCAGATGGTCCAGGCTCCAGTGAAAGGCCAGCGTGTCCACGCCGGGGCCGGGCACCGCCGACCGCTCGGCCCGCCACTCGTAGGTATCGCTCCGCGTCGGAGATGCGATGTCGCCGCAGGCGGCCGCCGCGAGGGTCGCACCGGCCGCGCCGGCCGCAGCCAACCGACGGGTCCAGGTCATCGCAGCCCTCGCGCCAGGCCGACGGAGAGCGAGACGCGACTCACGCCCTGGGCCTGGGAGAAGCCCCGCAGCTCCAGCTCGTCCGTGGTGAAGCGGTGGAAGTCGTACCGCCCGGAGATCATGAGGTCCCAACCGGACGAGACCGGCTCCCGCCAGTCCGCGCCGACTCCGGCGAGAAACCGGATGGGCCCGCCCTGCAGGAAGATTCCGCTCTCCTCAGCCGGTCGATACATCAGCCCGCCGAGACCGGCGCGCCAGCGGAGCGTCCGCCAGACCGGCCCCTCCAGATCGAGCAGCAGCGAGGCGGTTCGGAGGGTGCCGAGATCGGTCTCGGCTCCGCCCTGGTCGGCATCGAATCCTCCGGAGGACACGGTCGCCTCGAGACCGGCGCGGTAGCCGGGCGAGATCGGCAGGGAGGCGCCGAGCGCCAGCAACGGTGCGACGTCCTGCCGCACCGTGATCTCTCCACCGAGCCGGTCCCGGAGCAGCGTGCCGGCGGCCACGGCGCCCACGCGGGCGTAGTAGTTCACCTGGGCGCGGAGCGTCCCGAAACCGGCGACCAACAGCAGCGCCGGGAGCAGGATTGGTCTGAGCATCGGTGGAAGATGGACGTCGCCGACGAGGGGGTCAACGTGGTCCACGGCCGTACGCGCGCAGCCGTCGCAGCATGCGACGGTCGAGGGTGACCTGGTCGTCGCCCTTCGGCGTCTCGATCACCTTCATCACCGACCCGAACCGCGGATCGCGCATGATGCGCCGGAACGGCTCGGGGCCCAGCGAGCCCTCGCCGATCAGCTCGTGGCGGTCACGACGCGAGCCGAACGGTGTCTTGGAATCGTTGAGGTGGAGGCAGCGCAGCAGCCGGAACCCGATCGTCTGTCCCCATCGGCGCCACACGCCCTCGTAGTCCCGCACCACGTCGTAGCCCGCCGAGTGGAGGTGGCAGGTGTCGGCGCAGAAGGCCACCCGGTGCCGCACGCTCTCACCGACCAACTCCCGCAGTGTCGCCAGCTCCTCGAAGGTCGCGCCCAGGCTGGTTCCCGATCCGGCGGTGGTCTCCAGCAGCACCATCACCTTTCCTGGCACCGCCTGGAGACACCTGGTGATCGCGGCGGCGTTGCGTCGCAGTCCCGCGTCGCGATCATCGATGAAATTCCCGGGGTGGGACACCACGGCGGAGATGCCGAGCAGGCGACAGCGCCGGAGCTCGTTGGTGAAGGACTCGATGGAGCGGGCCGCCAGGGCGGGGTCGGGCGTGGCGAGGTTGATTAGGTAGGAGTCATGCGCCACTATATGGGTGATCTCGTGCCGATCGCGCTCGCGCCGGAACGCCGTTCGGGACTCTTCCGTGAGCACGGGCTCGCGCCACTGGTTGGGGGTCTTCGTGAACACCTGGATCGCCGTGGCACCGATCGCCTTTCCGCGTGCGAGCGCGTTCTGCACGCCTCCCTGGGTCGACACGTGGGCCCCGAGCAGGTCGGCGGCTCTGCGCTGATGCATTCGACGATCTCCGTCGCGTGACGAACGGCAGCCGCGTGCTGCTCGCCGGCGATGCCGCGGCGCGGCCCGCGGGGCTCGAGCGTGCGCTCACCCGTGCGGGGTTCATCCTGACCGAGGCGGGGCCCTCGACCGGCCCGGAGCCCGACGCCGTCCTGGTCACCGTGGCGAGCGCCGGTGAATCCGAGATGCGGAGCGCGATGGGCGAAGCGGGGCCGGCCTCGCCGCCGCTCGTGGTGCTGATCGCCGCGCGGGACACCGATGCGCCGGCTGCCGCGCTCGCACTCGGCGCCGACGACGCACTCGCCGCCCCGGTTCACCTGCCCGAGCTCTGTGCCCGCCTGCACGCCCGCATCCGTGACCGCCAATATCCCCGCGGCACCGTCCGCGAGGGTGCCGTGCGCCGCGCCCTGGAAGGCCTGGTGAGCGACGGCCGGCTCACGCTCCGGCCGGACGAGGTCGTGCTCGCCCTGGTGCGCCGGCTGGCGCGCGCATTCGACCTGCGCTCCTGCTCCTTCCTCGCGGTCGAGCCCGATGGTGCCACCCGCATCGTCGCGGAGGCGGGACAGGACGTCGCCTCCACCGAGCGCGCCGGATCGGTGGAACCTACCGAGTACCCGGAGATCCTGGAGGCGATCCGCGGGCGCCGGCCCGTCGCACGTCCCGGCGGTGCCGTCACGGCCGTGCCGGCCGTCGCCGAGGCGACGGTGCACGGCGTGCTCGTGCTGCGGCAGCGCCCGGACGATCGGGCACTGAGCCCAGCCCAGCTGCAGTTCGCCGAGACACTGGCGGAGACGGCCGCCCGCACCCTGGCGTCGGCGTCGGGCGGGGGCAGCGGCAACGGCACGCCGCCGTCCAGGGTGGCCGCGGCCGAGGACATGCTCGGCCACCGGCTTCAGGAGGAGTTCGAGCGCGCGCGGCGCTACTCGCTGAGCTTCAGTCTGGTTCTCCTGGAGATCCGGCCTCCCCAGGGAGCGGCCATCGCGGGCCCGGAGACCACCCAACGTCTCCGGCAGGGGCTCCGGCTGCCGGACATCGTCTTTCCATACGGCGGTGGCGAGTTCGCGATCGTCCTGCCCGAGACCGGCGCCGAGGGTGCGCGCCGCTCGGTGGCGCGGGTGCGTGAGCAGCTGGCGCAAGGGCCGACCAACGGCGGCTCGGCGGACCCGCCGCTCAGCGCCGGGATCGTGACCTATCCCCATCCCGCGGTGGCGCAGGTCGACGATCTGTTCGCGCTGGTCGAGGCCGCGCTGGCCCGGGGCAAGGCCCAGACCGGCGAGCGCGTCGGCGTGGCGGACTGAGCGCCGGCTATCGCTTCCGGAGCCACTCCGTCGGATCCAGCGCGACCTGATTCTCGCCCCTGATCTCGAAATGGAGGTGGGGCCCGTAGTCGGAGTTCTCCCCGCCGACGTTCCCGATGGTCTGACCACGCGTGACGTTGGCCGACAGCTCCACGGCGGCGGACTGGAGATGGGAGTACACCGAGTAGTAGCCGTTGCCGTGCTCCAGCACGACGGTGAGCCCGTACGTGCCGAACTGTCCCACCAGGCGCACCTTGCCGGATTCCACGGCCTTGACCGGGGTGCCCGCGCCGGCCGCGATCCCCACGCCGTTCCAGCGGATGATCCCGCCGCTCGGCAGCGTGTCCCGCCCGAAGCGATAGACGATCGCGCCCTCGACCGGCCAGTCGAGACTGCCGAGGTCGGCGGTCGTGATGGAGCCGGGGATGGGTGCCGCCCCCCCGGGGGCTCGGGCAGCCTCGTTCCGCCGCGCGCGCTCGAGCGAGGCGAGGAGGTCGTTGAGTCGCGCCTCGTCCTTCCGGAGCGCCTCCAGCTTTCTGCCGGTGCTCCGGGCCGAGCGGCGCAGCTGGTCGAGGCGCCGCGCGCGGGCCTGTACCAGGTCGGTGAACCTGGAGTACTCCGCCTCGCGCTCCTCGCGGGTGCGATCGAGCTGCTTGCGGACGTCGAGCAGGTCGTCGCGTTGCTCCACCACGCGATTCCGGAGCTTCTCGACCTCGCCCACCAGCGCGCGGTCCTGGCGGCTGGTGAGATACAGGTATTTGTAGCGGCTCAGCAGGTCGCCGAACGACTCCGCCGCGAGCAGCGCCTGGAAGGTGTAGAGCGGCCCGCGCTTGTAGATGTCCATCAGCCGGCGCTGCAGCACCGCGCGCCGTTCGGCCAGGTTGTCCTCCGCGAGGATGAGCTCCGCGCTGGTGCGGTCGAGCTGGCCGGAGAGCCCGCCGATCTGCCGCTCGATCTCGTCCATGATCTTCTGGGTGGACTCGCGCTGCCGCTCGAGGTTGTGGAGTTCGTCGTTGACGTCGTGCACCTGTCCCTGCAGTCGCTCCTGCTGCCGCTGGAGCCGGTCGCGTTCCCGACGAATCTCCTCCAGACGCCGCCGGCTTCGCTCCAGGTCGGGACTGTCCTGCGCGCCCGCGGTCTGGGCCAGCATGCAGAGGAGCAGGAGAACGGAGAGGCGGTTACACATGCCGCAGGTGGCGGCCCACACTCACCATGCTGCCGGCGAGCCCGAGCAGGATGCCGAAGACGAGAATCACCAGCATGTGATGGGGTTGAAAGAAGATGAGACCCGCGAAGGGGCCGCCGGTCGTGTCGCGGAACAGCAGATAGCCGGCGTAGCAGAGCCCGAGCGAGAGGAAGCCGCCGAGCAGGCCCTTGAGTGCGCCCTCCAGCAGGAAGGGGCCGCGGATGAACCAGTTGGTCGCCCCGACCAGGCGCATGATCGAGATCTCGCGGGCCCGCTGCAGGATGGTGAGCCGGATGGTGACGCCGATGATCACCACGGCGACGCCGGCGAAGGCGAGCCCGATGACGAGGCCGACGATTCCGGTGACGTTGCGAAGCTGGTCCAGCCGCTGCACCCAGTCCCGGCCGTAGCGGACGTCGTCCACGAACGTGAAGCCGCGGATCCGGTCGGCGACGCGCCCGACCGTGGCCGACTCACGGTAGCCCTCCTTCAGCCGGACCTCGATCGAAGCGGGCAGGGGATTGGCGGTCAGGTCCCGGTAGGCATCGCGGAACTCCACCAGCTCGGCCCGGGCCCGTGCCAGCGCCTGCTCCTCCGAGACGTAGCTCACGTCCTGCACTTCGGGGAACGCGGCGATGTCCTGGGTGGCCAGCGTGATCGTCTCCGCCGGCGTGCCGCGGAGGACGAAGGCGACGATCTCGACCCGCTCCTCGATGCCGCGCAACGCCTCGCGAAGGTTGATCGCCACCAGGCCGAAGAGGCCCACGGTGAAGAGCGAGAAGCCGATGGTGGTGATGGAGAGAGCCGAGAGCAGCGGCGCCCGGCGGAAGGAGAGCAGCGCCTCGCGGGTCAGAAGCCTCACGAGACCTCGGTCTCCTGCGCCTCGTCCACGGCGGTGTCGTAGACCACCGATCCGTCGCGCAGCTCGATCGTCCGGTAGGGCACCTGCCGGACGAGGTCGAGGTCGTGGGTCGCCATGACGACCACCGTTCCGCCGTTGTTGATGTCCCGCAGGAGCTGGAACACCCCGCGCGTCGCGCGCTCGTCCAGGTTTCCGGTGGGCTCGTCGGCCACCAGGATCGCCGGGTCGTTCACCAGCGCGCGCGCGATCGCCACGCGCTGCTGCTCGCCGCCCGACAGCTCCCGGGGGTAGGCCCGACTCCTGGCCGCGAGGCCCACCTGGGTCAGCACCCGGGTCACCCGCGCGGCGATCGTGTCGCGCCGGGCGCCGATGACCTCCAGCGCGAAGGCGATGTTCTCCGCCGCCGTGCGGTCCTCCAGCAGACGAAAGTCCTGGAACACGATGCCGAGCCGCCGCCGCAGCTTGGGCACCTCGTCCTGGCGGAGCGCGCTCACGTTGTACCCGGAGACCCGCACCTCGCCCGAGGTGGGCTGCTGCTCCGCGTAGAGCATCTTCATGATGGTGGACTTGCCCGCGCCGGAGTGCCCGGTGAGAAAGACGAACTCTCCCTTGCCGACCCGGAAGGAGACGTCCTTGAGGGCGAGGGCACCATTGGGATACGACTTGTAGACGTGGGAGAAGCGGATCACGACCGCAAAGCTAAAAGGGAAGCGGGGGAAGCGAAACGTAACTTCCCCCGTGCCGGCGTGGGAGCCGCATCATCCCTCTCTGCCTAGCGCCTGCTTCAGGTCCTCGATGATGTCCTCCCCGTCCTCCAGGCCGCAGCTGAGCCGCAGGAACCCGTCGGGGATGCCGATCGCGGCGCGGTCCTCGGCGGTGAGATCCCGGTGCGAGGTGAGCCGGGGCTCGGAGACGAGGCTCACGACCCCCGCGAGGCTGGGGGCATGGGTGATCAGCTTGAGCCGCTTGAGCATCCGCTCGGCGGCGCGGGCGCCGCCCTTGAGCTCGAGTCCCACCATGCCGCCGAAGCCGGCCAGCGCGCGACGGGCGTGCGCGTGATCCGGATGCGAGGGGAGACCGGGATAGTGCACCCGCACGACGGACGCGTGCTTCACGGCCCACTGGGCCACCGCGAGGCCGTTGGCGTTGTGCCGCTCCATGCGGACGGCCAGCGTGCGGAGCCCGCGGTCCACCAGCCACGCCGTATGGGCGTCGATCGCCTGTCCCCAGAGGCGGAGCAGCCGGGTCACCTCCTCGATCACCGAGGCGGAGCCGGCCACCGCGCCGGCCACGAGGTCGCCGTGGCCGTTGAGATACTTGGTGGCGCTGGTGATCACGACGTCGGCTCCGTGCTCCAGGGGCCGAAAGTTGATCGGGCTGGCGAAGGTGGCGTCCACCAGCAGCGCGAGCCCGAACTCCCGCGCCACCTGCGCCAGCGGCGCCAGGTCGAGCACCCGCATCGTGGGGTTGGTCGGCGTTTCGGCGAAGATGGCTCGGGTGTTCTTCCGGACCGAGCGCCGCCACAGCCGGGGCTGGGCCGGGTCGACGAAGGTCACGTCGATGCCAAGCCGCACCAGCTCTTCCGCGAAGAGCCGCCGGGTGCCCCCGTAGATCCAGCTGCTGCTGACCAGGTGGTCGCCGGGGCGGAGCACCGCGAGGTGGGCGAGGGCCGTGGCCCCCATGCCGCTGGCGACGAAGATCGCCTCCTCGGCGCCCTCGAGCAGGGCGTACTTGCGCGCGAGGTCCACCTGCGTGGGCGTGTTGCCGTAGCGGGTGTACAGCACCTCGTCCTGCGACCCGACCGGATTGGTGAACGTGCTGCTCTGGACCACCGACGGCGCGACGGGCGACCAGTCCGGGCGGCGGCGCGGCAGCCCATGGATGGCCAGCGTCGAGAGGCCGGGACGGCGTGCGCTCATGCGACGAGCAGGGGGTACCGCAGATCGCCGTCGGGACGGACCAATCGGTGCAGCGTCAGGCTCTCGAGCGCCTCGGTGGCGCGCGACTCCGGCCAGCCGAGCGCCCCCGCGAGGTCGGCGGCGCAGGCGCGGCCCAAGCGGCACACGCAGGTGAAGGCCGAGCGCGCGTCGGGAGTCACCCAGCCGAGCAACACGGGCTCGCCGTCGGAAAGAACGGCGGCGACCGCCAGCCGGTGGTGGGTGAGCACCTGCTCGATCGCGTCGTGCTGATCGTCGCGGAGGCCGCGGAGCACCACGAAGCGCGATCGACCGGTGGCCTGCGCCAGGAGCAGCTTGGCGACGATCTCCTCGGCGCAGCTGAAGTCGAGCAGCTCGATGTCGGAGAAATCCAGGAGAGCGGTGAGGCAGTCGGAGCGGGAGAGCGTGTCCTCGATGCGGTTGCGGACCGCGGCGCCGGTCGGCCGGGTGACGAGGTGGCGGTAGGGCGAGGTGGCCGTCTCGCGGAGCAGGTGACCGATCCGGATCGTCTCGATCATCTGCTCTCGACCTCCTGCGCGGGGATCGTGATCTGCACCTGGGCTCCGGGAAAGAAGGGCAGGTGATCGGCGAGCGGAACGTCGTCGTCCCAGGCCGGCACGATCGACAGCCGCGCGGTGCCGCTCCGGATCGAGATCTTGCCCTTCCAGCGGTCGAGGAAGCCCTTGATGCCGGCCAGCCCCTGACCGCGACCCGGATCGCGGAAGCGGCTCACGCCCTGAATCAGCGCGGCCTCGAGGGCGGCGCCGTCGCTCCAGCGCTCGCCGAACCGCTTGGCGTGCGTGCTCTCCAGCGACCGCCGGAACCCGATGCCCGCGTCGCTCACGGCGATCACCGCGACCCTTCGGCCCAGCCGCCGGCGGAAGGTGTAGACCTGCACCGCCACCCAGCCGCTGGTGCCGGCGTGCTCCACAATATTCTGGCACGATTCCGAAAGCGCCATACTGAACCGCATGGTCGCGTTGCGCTCGAGTCCCAGCTCCCCGTGGAGGATCCGCGCGGCGGTCTCGCTGATCTTCTCGACCACCTGATGCACGTCCTCCATCCCGCGCACCGGAGTGACGTCGAGCAGCACGTCGCTCGGGCCGGTGGTCGCGGCCTTCGGCACCCTGCCGTGGAGCTCGAACAACTCCGCCGCGTAGCGGAAGAAGCCGACCCGGGCCCAGTAGCGCTTCACGTCGTCGGTGGTCGGTACGGTGAGGAGCGGCCGCTCGCCCTTCGCTTCGGCGACGGCCTGTCCCGCGGTGAGCAGGGCGATCAGCCCGTAGGGCGACGCCCACTGCGCGGCCCGCGCGTCCACCAGCAGCTTCTCCTCGGGCGGCCAGGGCCCCAAATCGCCGGCGAACTGGTCGAAGCTCCGGTCGTCGAAGTGCGCGGGGACCTCGATCACCCGGGTCATGGCAGCACCAGCTCCCCGCGCAGGTGGCGCGAGAGCCCGCCCGCACCGCGAAACGCCGCGTTGCGCGCCGCCATCGTGTTGGCGTGCCGGATCACCGCCTCGACCGACTCACCCGCGAACAGTCGCGCCGCGGCGGCGGCCCCGAAGACGTCGCCGCAGCCGGTGGGATCGAGCGCGTCCACTGTCGGTGCCGGGATGAGTTCCGTGCGCAGAGGGGCGGACGGCACCGTCAACTCACCCGGCTTCCCTGCGGCGAGGCCGCCATCCGCTCGCGCTTGCGTTCCGTCGTCCGCCTGTCCGCCTGTCCGCCCGTCCGCCTGTCCGCCCCATCCGTCAAACCCCGGCGCGGCCACGTACACCGCCCCTTTGGCCGCGAGGGTCACGATCAGCAGCGACGTGCCGGCGCCGATCGCTTCGGCAGCGAGGCTCAGGGGGTCGGGGGAGAGCTGGCGCATCTCGTCCTCGTTCAGCTGAATCACGTCGAAGCAGCCCAGCCACGCGGCGGCGTCCTGCAGGCGCCGGGGCACCCGCACCCCGTCGTGCTGCATGCCGAGGAGCAGGCTGTGGAGGTCCACGTAGATCGGCCCCTGAAAGCCCTGCCGCAGCGCCTGTGCCGTGCCCAGCGCGAGCTCGAAGCCGGAAATGAAGTTGAGATAGAGCGCGTCGAGGTCGCGCACCATCGGTCCCAGCTCGCTCCAGGTCCATCCAGGCACGCCGCCGGACATGCGCTCGGTGCGGCGCTCGGTGGAGTAGTAGTGCAGCACGACCCGGTTGTTGGGCGCGGGCACCTCGACGCACCGCCCGCCGGGCGTGAGGTGCTTCAGCCCCCCGAGAAACTCGCGTGCGCGGGGGGCCAGATCCTGCCCCACCTTGATCAGCGGCACGATCTCCCAGCCCGGCGCCACGCTGGCATCGAGGCTGGCGAGCGCGTAGGCGATGCCGCCCCACTCCTCCACCGGCTCGGCCAGTGGATCACGGCCGTAGATCTGGTCCCACACCAGGGAACCGAGGATGCCGACTCTAGGCATCCAGGAACGTCTTGACCGCTCCGTACACGCCCGCGGTGCCCACCAGCTCACCGGGCACGATGCGGCAGGCGGAGACCGCGGGCTTGAACGCGCGGCGCGCCGTCTCCCGGCGCAGCGGGATGAAGAGGTGGTCCCCGGCGAGCGTGACCCCGCCGCAGATGACCACGACCTCGGGATTGTACACGTTGAGCAGGTTGGCGACGCCGGCCGCGAGGAACTTGGCCGTGTCGTTCACCACCTCGAGGGCGAGCTCGTCGCCGTCGTGCGCCGCCTGGTACACCGTCTGGGCGGTGATCTGCGAGGTGTCGCCCCCGACGTAGCTCGGCAGGTTGGTCTCCGCGCCGGCCTCCAGCGCCTCGATCGCCCGGAGCGCGATGTTGGGGCCCGAGGCGTACGCCTCGAGGCAGCCGTAATTGCCGCACTTGCAGCGGCGGCCCTCGGTGTCGATCGTCGTGTGCCCGATCTCCCCGGCGACGTCCGAGGCGCCGTGGTAGAGCTTCCCGCCGAGAATGAGCCCGCCGCCGATACCGGTCCCGATGGTGATCCCGATGGCGTGGCGGCTTCCGCGGGCGGCGCCCACCCACCACTCGCCGAGCACGGCGCAGTTGGCGTCGTTGTCCAGCTCCGCGGGCAGGCCGAGGCGGTCGCGGATGATCTGGCGGAGCGGCAGGTCGACCCAGCCCAGGTTCGGCGTGAGCAGCACGACACCGCTCCTGGTGTCGAGCGGGCCGGGCGCACCGACGCCGACGCCGACGATCTCGGCGCCCGGCAGCTCCCGCCGGGTCTGCGCCAGGCTGCGCCGCGCCAGGGCGACGAGACGGTCCAGCACGTCGCTGGCTCCCGCCTCCGCCTGGGTCGGCTCGCTCGCGAGCGCGTGCAGCGCGCTGCCGTCCTCGGCCACGCACCCCACCACCAGATTGGTCCCGCCGATGTCAATGCCGAGGACGTATCGCACGGCCTTCCTCCGCTTCCGCTACCATGACCACGGCCTCCGCCACGGTCTCCGTCCGGAGCTCACGCATACATCGATGATGACCCAGGGGACAGACCGCCGGCCCGTGCGCGGAGCAGGGCCGGCACTGCAGACCGGCGTGCCCCAGGGCGAGGCTCCGGTCGCCCCGGGGCCCGAAGCCCTGCTCGGGCACCGTCGGCCCGAAGAGCGCGACCGCCGGAGTGCCGACCGCGGTGGCCAGGTGCAGGGGGGCCGAGTCGTTGGTGACCAGCACTCGCGCGCGCCGAATCACCGCCGCCGACTCGCGCAGGCTCAGCTCGCCCGCGGCGCTCCAGGCCCGACCGGGCGCGGCCGCCGCGACCTCGCCGGCCAGCTCCGCGTCCTCCTCGCCTCCCACCACCACCAGCGGCCCCTCGAGCGACGCCGCCAGCGCCGGGTAGTAGGGCCAGCGCTTGGTGCCCCAGATCGAGCCGGGTGCGATCGCGGTGAACCCCGGCGGGACCCCGCGCTCGGCGAGCCAGCGCTCCGCCGCCGCCTCGTCTTCGGCACCGAGCGCGAGCGAGACCGCGGGCACGCCGGGTCGCCCGTCGCCGGCCAGCGCGAGGAGCCGCTCGACCTCGTGACCGGCGGGGGACCGCACCACGCGGGTGGTATAAGTAATCGCGGCCGGACTGTCCGCGAAGCCCGTGCGCTCCGGCACTCGCGCCAGCAGCGCCAGCAGCGCCGATCGCCAGGAGCGGTGGGGCAGGTAGGCCCTCGCATAGCCCCGGCGCCGCAGCTCGGTAGCCAGGCGTCGAAACCCGGCCAGCCCGGCGTCCCGTCCCTTCTTGTCGTAGCGGATGACGTCGCGCACCGACGGGTGCCCCTCGAGCAGCGTCGCCGCGTCCGGGGTGACCACGACGTCCACTGGTCCGTGCCGCCCGGCCAGCGCGGTGAGCAGGGGCGTGGTCAGGATGACGTCGCCGAGGAAGGCCGTCTGGATGACGAGGGTGGCGGACGGGCGCTCCGTCATTCCACCTGCAGCACCGCCAGGAACGCCTCCTGCGGGATCTACACGGCCCCGATCTGCTTCATGCGCTTCTTGCCCTCCTTCTGCTTCTCGAGGAGCTTGCGCTTCCGCGTGATGTCGCCGCCGTAGCACTTCGCGAGCACGTCCTTGCGGAAGGCGGAGATCGTCTCCCGGGCGATGATCTTGTTGCCGATCGCCGCCTGGATGGCCACCTGATAGAGCTGCCGGGGAATGAGCTCCTTCAGCTTCTCGGCGACCTTGCGGCCGTACTCCTGGGCCTTGTCGCGGTGAATGATGACGCTGAAGGCGTCGATCGGATCGCCGTTGATGAGCATGTCGAGCTTCACCAGATCCGACTCGCGGTAGCCCGCCATCTCGTAATCGAGCGAGGCGTAGCCCCGGCTCAGCGACTTGAGCTTGTCGTAGAAGTCGAGGACGATCTCGCCCAGCGGGAAGTCGAAGTGGAACTCGACCCTCGTGGTATCGATGTAGTGCATCCCGTGGTACACCCCCCGCCGCTCCTGACCCAGCTTCATGATGCCGCCGATGTAATCGACGGGCGCCATGATGCGGGCCTTCACGTACGGCTCCTCGATCCGGTCGATGGAGGCGGGGTCGGGGAGCTTGCTGGGGTTTTCCAGCAGCAGCATCTCGCCGTCGGTGCCGTACACGTGGTACTCCACCGTCGGCACCGTGCTGATGAGGTCGAGGTTGAACTCGCGCTCGAGGCGCTCCTGCACGATGTCCATGTGCAGCAGCCCGAGGAAGCCGCAGCGGAAGCCGAAGCCGAGGGCGGTGGACGATTCGGGCTCGTACTGGAGGCTGGCGTCGTTGAGCCGGAGTTTCTCCAGGGCGTCGCGCAGACCCTCGTACTGATCCGAGTCCGTCGGGTAGAGACCCGCGAACACCATGGATTTCACTTCCCGGTACCCGGGGAGCAGCTCCGCCGCCCGGTCGTTCGCGTCGAGAATGGTGTCGCCCACCCGCGCGTCCCGCACGTCGCGGAGGCTCGCCACCAGGTAGCCCACCTCGCCCGCCGCGAGCTGCGGCGCCGGATGCTGGCCCAACTGGAGGTAGCCCACCTCGTCCACGTGGTACACCTCGTCGGGGTGGGCACCGAACGCGATCTCCATGCCGTCCCGCAGCACGCCGTCCACCACCCGGACGCTGGGGATCGCCCCGCGGTAGCGGTCGTAGTAGGAGTCGAAGATGAGGGCGCGGAGCGGCGCATCCTCACTCCCGCGCGGCGGCGGCACCCGCGCGACGACCGCCTCGAGCAGTTCGGGGACCCCGGTCCCCTCCTTGGCGGAGACGGCGAGGATCTCCTCGCGTTTCGCGCCGATGAGGTCCATGATCTCCTGCGCCCGGCGGTCCGGCTCCGCGCCGGGCAGGTCGATCTTGTTGAGCACCGGGATGATCTCGAGCCCGGCGTCCATCGCGAGGAAGAGGTTGCTGAGCGTCTGGGCCTGCACTCCCTGCGAGGCGTCCACCACGAGAATCGCCCCCTCGCAGGCCGCGAGGGAGCGGGAGACCTCGTAGGTGAAGTCCACGTGGCCCGGGGTGTCGATCAGGTTGAGCTCGTACTCGATCCCGTCGCGGGCGGTGTAGCTCATCCGGACGGCATTGAGCTTGATGGTGATGCCGCGCTCGCGCTCGAGGTCCATGGTGTCGAGGAGCTGCTCCCGCATCTGGCGCTTCTCCACCGCGCCGGTCGCCTCGATGAGACGGTCGGCCAGGGTGGACTTGCCGTGATCGATGTGGGCCACGATGCAGAAGTTGCGAATACGGGACTGAGACATGCGGGGAAGATAGCGCCGCCGGAGGGCTTGTGGCGGCGGTTACTGTTCGACGTGACCGCCACCCGTCCCGCCGCATCCGCGGCCCGCCCCGCGCTCGCCGCCGACCTCGGCATGCTGCTCGTCGCCGTCATCTGGGGCGTCAATTTCAGCGTCACGAAGGGCGTTTTCGAGCGCATCCCGCCGCTCGCCTTCACCGGGATCCGGTTCACCCTGGCGAGCGTGCTCCTCGTGCCGCTGGTGCGCCGGACCGAGGGCCCCGCATCCCTTCCCCGCGGTGCGCTGCCTCGCCTGATCGTCCTCGGCATCGTGGGCAACACGCTCTACCAGCTCAGCTGGATTTCCGGACTCGAGCGCACCACGGCATCCAACAGCGCGCTCATCCTCGCCTCCATGCCGACCATCGTGGCCCTCATGGCCGTCGCCCTGCGGCTCGAGCCGTTCCGGCCGCGGGTCCTGGGCGGAGTCTTCGTCGCCACGCTGGGCGTGGTGCTGGTGGTGGCCGCGAGGGGGACCGGCTTCGGGGCCGCGACCATGGCCGGCGACCTGCTGACCCTGGGCGCGGTGATCTGCTGGGCCGGCTACACGCTCGGCCTGCGGGTGCTGCCGTCCCAGATCTCGCCGCTCCGCGTCACCATGGTCACGACGGTGGCCGGGGCTCCGGTGCTGCTGCTGGCCGGCCTGCCGGAGATGATCGAGATGGATTGGAGCGCGGTCGGCTGGCAGGGATGGGCGGCGGTCGCGTACGCCACCATCCTCTCGTTGCTGGTGGCCTACCTGATCTGGAATCGCAGCGTGAAAATGGTGGGGCCGAGCCGGACGGTGATCTACATGTGCCTGACGCCGCTGATCGCGGTCGCGGCGGCGGCGGTGCTCCTGGGAGAGCGGCCGCGGCCGCTGCAGGCGGTCGGCGCCGCGCTCATCATCGCGGGGGTGGTGCTGACGGTGGGCCGGCAGCGGGAGCCCGCGCCGACGTAGCCTGCTCGAGCTCCTCCAGGCGCGCCATCGCGCGGCGCAGGTGGGGAATCACGATGCTGCCGCCCACCACGAGGCCCACGGAGAAGATCTCCAGGAGCTCCTCACGCGTCACGCCTTCCTCGCGGCACCGTACGACGTGGTACGTCACGCAGTCGTCGCAGCGCAGCACCAGGGAGGCGACCAGCCCGAGCATCTCCTTGGTCCTGGTGCCCAGCGCGCCGGGCTCGTAGGCCCGCTGGTCGAGCGCGAAGAACCGATTGATGGTGAGGTTGCCCGCTCCCAGGATGAGCTCGTTCATCCGGGAGCGGAACGCGTCGAAGTCCTCGGGAGTGTCGGGCATGGACCGGAAGATATCATCCCGACAGCCTTCCTACTCCTCGACGATCAACCTCCGGCTCTCGGGATCCCATTGCGGGCGCTCCGGCGCGTCGGCGATCTCCTTCCCGAAGTAGTACAGCAGCTTCAGGATCCTAGCCTCCTTCTCGCTGTCGATCTTCTCGGGGGAGTCGGTGACCCGATGATAGTCCTCGTGCACGCCGTTGAAGAAGAAGATCGCCGGCACGCCCTTCCTCGCGAAGTTGTAGTGGTCGGACCGGAAGTAGAAACGCTCCTCGGGCCAGCGGTCGTCGATCGCACTCATGCGGAGCTCGGGGTGCGCCGCGTTCACCCGCTCCAGCGTGGCGCCGAGGTCGGAGTGCTCCTTGCCGATCGCGACGATGGTGTCCTCCCAGTTCCGGCCCAGCATGTCGAGGTTGATGTTCGCGACGATCTGGTCCAGCGGCACCGTGGGATGCTCGCTGAACCAGCGACTGCCCCACAGCCCCTTCTCCTCCCCGCTCACCGTGAGGAAGATGACCGACCGCCTGGGTCGCGCACCCGGCCGGCTGAATGCCTCCGCCAGCTCGATGACGCCCGCGGTGCCGGAGGCATTGTCGTCCGCCCCGTTGTTGATGCTGTCGCGCGCACCCGGCGTGATGCCGACGTGGTCCATGTGCGCGGAGAAGACCAGATACTCCTTCCTGAGCGCCGCGTCGCTGCCCTCGACGATCCCGACGGTGTTCGGCGCGCTCAGCGAGTCGGTGACTTTCTCCCGCAGATCCACGGTCGCCTGGAGGCCCGGTACCTCACGCGACACCGGCAGCGTGGCGCGCCGCACCTCGGCCAGCTTCACCCCGGCAGCCCGAAGCACCGGCGCGATCGCGGTCTCCGAGACCTCGACCGACGGCGGCGAGCCGAGGCGGAGATCCATACCGTAGCGCTCCGGCGCCGATCGGGGCACTCGCGCGGCGAACGCCGCGGAGTCGAGGTTCGAGACCGACACGACCGCTACCGCTCCGCTCACCCGAAGGGCACGGGCCACCTGCGTCGCGTTGACCGGAATCCTCCTGGAGTAGTCGTGGACGTAGAGCACGACCTTGTCCCGGAGATCCATGTGCGACACCGCCTCGGGCGTGACCGCTCCCCCCACCAGCACCATGCTGCCCTCGACCGGCCGAGCCGGGATCTCGCCGGACACGTGCCGCGCGGTGGCGTCGAGCCTGGCGGTCGCGGAGGCGGAGCCGGCCCGGAGCACCACGCGCGAGCTCGCCAGGTCCAGGCGGCGCCGGGTGATGGGGTAGCGCTGGAACCATCCGCCGTTCTCTCCGCCCGGCTTCAGCCCGAAGCGGCGGAACTGGTCGGCCACGTACCGTGCCGTGAGCTCCAGTTCCGGGCTCGGCGTGTCGCGGCCGAGCATGGAATCGTGGGCCAGGATGCCCACGCGGCGAGCCACGTCGGACGCCGTGATGCTCGCGGCCGCGCCGGAGGCGGACCGCACCGGATCTGGCGCCTGCGCCGCGAGCGGGCCGGCGACGCACGCCAGCGCGAGCAGTGCCCGTGGGCGAAGCGTCATCGTTCCTCCACGAGTCGCTCGTAGCTGCCGGGATACCAGCGCGGCCGCTCCGGGGCGTTGGCCACCGACGCCGCGATATGGAAGACGTACCGGACCAGGCGCGCGGCCTTCTCGCTGTCGATGCGATCGGCCGCGTCGGTCGGCTGGTGGTAATCGGCGTGCGTGCCGCTGGTGAAGAAGAGCACCGGAACACCTTTCACCGCGAAGTTGTAGTGGTCGGAGCGGTAGAAGATCCGCTCCTCCGGCCAGCGATCCGCCACCGGCGCCATGCGGAGCTGCGGGTGCGCCGCGGTGACGCGCCGCAGGGTCTCGCCCAGCGTGGACATCTCGGACCCGGTGACGATCACCGAGTCCTCCCAGTTGCGGCCGATGAGGTCCATGTTGAGATCGGCCACCACGTCACGCAACGGCACCGTGGGGTGTTGCACGTAGTACGCGCTGCCCCACAGTCCCTTTTCCTCGCCACTGGGGACCAGGAACAGCAGCGAGCGCGCCGGGCGCGCCTCTCGCCGGCTGAACGCTTCGGCCAGCTCCAGCAGCCCGGCGACGCCGGAGGCGTTGTCGTCCGCGCCGTTGAAGATGCTGTCGCTCCGCCCCGCCCGCACGCCCACGTGGTCGAGGTGAGCCGAGACCGCCAGATACTCGTGCCGGAGTGCGGGATCCCGCCCCTCGAGGACGGCCACCAGATTCGGCACCATGGCCCGCTCGAGATAGCGGCGTGCGATCCGCAGGTCGACGCGGAGCTCCGGCATCTCCCGGATCACCGTACTGTCCAAGGCCCGGAGGTGCTCGAGGTCGAGCGCCGCCACCGCGGCGACGTCGCCCAGGGCGCTCTCACGGACCTCCACCACCGGCGCGCCGCCCATGCTGTCCCGGAAGTCGGGCGTGAGTCGCGGCTCGAGCGACGTGTCCATCCTGCGGCTGAAGGTCGAGGTGTCTCGGTTGGAGAGCAGGATCACCGCCCGGGCCACCCTGGCGATCTCGTCGATCCGGTCGCCGAGGTCGAACGGGAGGGGCCGCTGGAAGTCGGGCGTGAGGAGCACCATCCGATCGCGCAGACGGGCGTCCTTCGCGACGCGCGGGGTGACTGGCCCGGCCACCACCAGGGCGGCGCCGCCGACCGGCTGACCCGAGACCACGCCGCCGATGACCCGCACGTCCTCGCCGAATGCGGCCGCCGCCCGGGCGCCCCGCGCGGACATCTCGAGCGCGGACGCGGCGGTGTCCACCGTCCACCGGGAGACCCCGAAGCGCTGGACGTAGGTCCCCCGCTCGCCTGCCGGCCGGAGGCCGAGTCGCTGGAACTCCCCGACCACGTATTCCGCGGCGCGCTCGAGACCGGGGCTCGGCGTGTCCCGCCCCAGCATGGAGTCGTGCGCCAGGATCTCGATCCGAGAGCGAACGTCCGATGCGGTGATCGTCTCCGCTGCGGCGTCGAGCGGCCCCGGCGCCTGCGCGACGAGAGGGGAACCGGTCGGAAGTACGAGGAAGAGGAGAAGGAGGAGTGACCAGGTCATTCGTGGTTCATGGCTTCCGCCGGCGCAGCTCGGGCTCTCCGGTGCTCCTGGGTTCCTTCCGGGGCTTCGCGGAGGGGTTCTCGCGCGGCTTCGCGGAAGGCGCGGGACGGCGTTCGCGCTCGGGCGGGCGCTCGCGATCCGCCTCGCGGTCGCGCTCCGCCGGCGCTGCTCGATCGGTGGGGCGCGGAGCCTCGGTGGTGGTGACCGGGGTGTCCAGCTCCACTCGCCGTCTTCCCTCCGGCCTCCGCTCGCCGGCCGGCGGCGTCGGAGCACGGAGGGCCGGAGCCATCCGCAGGGCCGCTCCGTCGGCCACGAGCCCCGGGGCCGGCACCGCTCCGCGACCACCCACGTCGCGATTGGTGCGTCCCGTCTCCTCAGGCCGGCGATACTCGGCGCCCTCGAGGCCCTGTACTCGGGTGACGTATTCCCGTCCCGTGTCCGCATCCCGGAACACATAGCGCGGGCCCGGCCGCCCGGGACGCTGCATCACCACGGCGCGCCCGCGGAGCGCGCGGTAGGGGTAGTAGCGCGGATCGTCGTAGATGACCACGCGAAATCTGGAGCAGGCGCGCCGGTACGGGTCCCACTCCTCGTAGCTGGCGTAGGCGTGGCAGTCGTAGCAGACGAACCGCGGGTACTCGTAGTGGCGCTCCACGTGATAGGTGTTGATGTCGTAGTCGTAGTCGTCCCCCCGCGCGAGCCGCGCCGCGAGGTCGGACAGGGCCACATAGGGGTCTCCCCGGACGCGCCCGCCGTCGATCGCCCGATAGTCCCAGCGGTCCCCGAGCGCGATGTCCTCGAAATCGAAGGGGTGCGACGAGGCGACGGCGAATAGATAACCGATCCCCGGATCGTCATCTACGATGAAGGAGCGACCGCCACGGCCGCCGGTCAGCTGGAGCTCGCTGGCCCCACGGATGTAGGTGTCGCCCCACGGCTCACGGGGGAACAGCACCTCGATCCTGCCGTCGGTGTCCACCCGGAAGACGGCCACGTGGGTCGGATGCTCGGCGCTCAGGTAGACCCGGGCGGCCTGCCCCCGGCGGTACGGCTCCTGTCGGTCCGCCCACACCGCGATCCGTCCCGGCGCGTCCGCGGACCGCCGGGCGGCGGAATTCGTGACGAGGTCGTTGGCGGGAGGGCTGGAAAACGGGAGGCCGGCGAGCAGCATCCAACCCAATATCGTGAGCATGGTCCCTCCGGACACTCCGAGCGATCCGCCGCATGGCAGCAGGCGGCGTGCCACCGAAGGTGGAGGGGTTAAGATACGGGAGAGCAAAGCGTTGAGAGGATCGAGCGGATCGCCCTCTCTGGTGCCCGCGTCACCCTGACCGGACACCATCGCCCACCCGGCCGACGTTGCCAGTCACCGACAACCCCGATACGTTGCGCGCTTCATGTCCCCGCCCGACCGTCTCGACCTCCTGGACCCGCTGGACGTCTCCCGGCTGGGGGGCATCGAGGTAATCACCGAGGGGGTGGTCGAGGGCTTTCTCACCGGACTGCACCGGTCCCCGCGGCGCGGGTTCTCCGTCGAGTTCGCCGAGCATCGCATGTACCAGCCCGGAGACGAGCTGCGGTACGTGGATTGGAAGATTCTCGGGCGCAACGACCGGCTGTACGTCAAGCAATTCGAGGAAGAGACCAACCTGCGCGCCATGGTGGTCTGCGACGTCAGCCGCTCCATGGCATGGACCGGCGACCCCGAGTCGGTCCTGCCCAAGCTCGCCTATGCCCAGCGGCTCATCGCCGCGCTCGCGCTCGTCCTCCTCCGCCAGCGGGACGCCACCGGTCTCATCGCGTTCGACGACGAGGTCCGCGCCGTGCTGCCGCCCCGCGCGCGGCTCAGTCACTGGCGCCAGCTGGTGCGGGTGCTCGCCGGCATCGAGGCGGGTCAGGGCACGGCGGCCGAGCCCGCGCTCCGTCGGGTGATGGATCAGCTGTGCCGGCGGGGGCTCGTCGTCTTCGTCTCCGACCTCCTCCTCGACCGCGATCTCGCGCTCAAGGCCCTTCGCTTCCTGCGGCACCGCGGCCACCAGGTGCTGGTGCTCCACGTGATGGACCCCGGTGAGCTGACGCTCGGCGGCCCCGCAGAGGCCCGGTTCGAGGACCCCGAGACCAGGGCCGCGGTCGTGCTCCGCCCGCGCGACTGGGCCGGGGCCTACAGTGAGACGGTAAGGAATGTCGTGGGCGAGTGGCGCCTGGCCTGCCGGCGCCACGGGATCCGCTATCACCGGGTCACTACGGACACGCCGTACGGCACGGCGCTGCGTCAGGCCCTGGCGGCGGCGCCTCGCTCGGGATGATCGGTTTCCTTCACCCCTGGGCCCTGGTTGGGCTGCTGGCCGCCGGTATTCCCATCCTGCTCCACCTGTTGGCCCGTCGCGAGCCGCCGACCGTCGTCTTCCCCGCCGTCCGGTACCTCATCACGACGACGCGCGAGCACCAGCGCCGCCTCAAGCTCCAGAACCTGCTTCTCCTGCTGGTGCGCACGCTGCTGATCGTCGCGCTGGTGCTCGCGGCTGCGGGACCCACGGCGCCGGTGCGCGGGGTGCCGGGCCACGCGCCGAGCGCGCTGGTACTGATCGTGGACAACTCCCCGAGCAGCGGCGCGGTCGTCGGAGGGTCGCCGAGGCTGGCGCAGTTGCGGGAAGCGGCTCGCCGGGTGGTCGCGCGCTCGACACCGGACGACGCGCTCTGGCTCCTCACGGCCGACGGCGTCCCCCAGCGCGGGGACCCCCGAACCCTCACATCGCAGCTGGACGCACTCGAGATCTCGCCCCGCCGCCTCGACCTCGGCAGCGCGGTGATCCTCGCCCGGGACGTGCTCGGCACCGATCAGCGTCCGGGCGAGATCGTGCTCCTGAGCGACCTCCAGGCGAGCGCCGTCTCGCCGGCGGATCCGGGCGTGCCGCTCCTCGTGGGACGGCCGGATGCGCCGCCGCCGCCGAACGTGGGGATCGCGCGGATGGAGACCGGAGCCCAGCCATGGTCCGGCGAAGGCGGACGGGTGAGCCTCGCGCTCGATGGCGACTCCGGCCTCGCCGTGGCGCTCACCGCCCGGCTCGGCAGCCGACCGCCGCGGCAGGCGCTTGGCCGAGCCGGCTCTGCGGTCACGCTTCAGCTCCCCGGCGCGCCGAGCGGCTGGTGGACCCTGGTCGCGGAGCTGGCCCCGGACGAGCTGCGCGCGGATGACCAGCGGACCGGGGTGGTGCGGATCGCGCCGGTCGCGCGGGTGCGATGGGACACTGCCTCGCGGCACGTCGCCGCGGCCTGCGAGGTGCTCGCCGCCAACCGGCGGATCGAGCGCGGCGACGAGGTCACGTTCGGACGGTTGGGGCGCGGCAGCTCGGTGGTGCAGCCGCCGGACGACGCCGCCCAGCTGGGTGCGCTCAACCGGGCGCTCGGGGCGCGCGGCGTGGGATGGAGCTACGGGCCGCTCTCGATCGAGCCCGCGACCACCGACAGCGGCGCGATCGTGGGCAGGGTGCGGGTGACGCGGCGGTACGCGCTTCAGCCCACCGGCAGCGGCCGTACGGGAGTGCTCGCGACGGTCGCCGGCGAGCCGTGGATCGTCCGGAGCGGTGAGGTCGTGCTGCTCGGCAGCCGACTCGAGCCCGAGTGGACCGAGCTGCCGGTCAGGGCGGGATTCATGCCGTTCATGGACCTCCTGCTCAACCGGCTCGCCCGGGGGGAGGCGCTGATCGCCCAGGGTGCGCCGGGAGACGCGCTGCCGTTGCCCGACCTCGCCACCGGCGTGCGACAGGGCGAGCGCGAGTGGCAGGTCGAGGGCGGGGGCTCGTTCCGCCCGACGGATGTCGGCGCCTACTACCTGGTCGCGGACGCGGACACGCTCGGAGCCATCAGCGCCAACCTGGATCCGCGGGAGTCGCTCCTGGCGCCGGCTCCAGACGACCGGATCGAGCGACTCTGGACGGGCGCGCGGGTGACTTCGCTGGAGGAGAGCGCGGAGCTGGTCTTCGCCGCCGGTGCCATGGCCGATTTCCGGGGGCCCCTGCTGCTCGCCGCCCTGTTGCTCGGGCTGGGCGAGCTGGCGCTGGCCAGCGCACTGAGGCGCCAGCAGTGAAGCTCCGGCCGGTGCTGGACGCCTTCGCGCGTACGCCCGCCACGGCCGATCTCGCCGAACGGCTGCCGGCCCGGGGCGCCACGCTCAGGCTGGGGGGACTCGCGGGCTCCAGCGGCAGCGTCCTCGCCGCGTGGATCGCGAACCACCATCCCCAGCGCCAGCTCGTGGTGGTCGCCACCACGCCCGGCGAAGCGGAGCGCTGGCTCACCGATCTCGCGCTCCTGACCGACGGCACGGTCGCGCTCTATCCCCAGCGCGAGGCGCTGGGGGAGGACGAGCCGCACTACGAGATCGCGGGCGAGCGCGCCGAGACTCTCGAGGCGCTGCTGCGGGGGCAGGTGCGCATCGTGGTGACCACCGCGCGCGCGACCGCGGAGCGCACGCTGGTGCCCGCCGCGCTCGAGCGGCTCCGGCTCCGGCTGGTTCCCGGCGACCGCCGGCCCCCGGCGCGCGTGGCCGCGGACCTGGAGGCGATGGGCTACCGCCGCGTGGGGACGGTGACCGAGGTGGCGGAGTTCAGCGTGCGGGGCGGCATCCTGGACGTCTACGGGTTCGGCATGGCGGTGCCCGCGCGGGTCGAGTGGTGGGGCGACGACGTGAGCTCCATCAGAGGATTCGACCTCACGACCCAGCGCTCGCTCCAGGAGCTGGAGGAGGTGACGGTCCTCCCGGTCAGCACCCGCTCGCTGGCCGACGGCGGGGACGGAGGCCCGCCGCCGTCACGCATGACGCTGCTGGAGCTCCTGCCGGGGGACACCTTCATCATCCAGGAGACCGCGGGCGCGGACGCCGACGAGGTGCAGCGCGCCTGGAGCGAGGCCGAGCACCACCTGGAGGTCGCGCGCCGGCTGGGGGAGGACGTGCCTCGGCGCGACGCCATCCTCGAGCAGCCCGAGGAGTGGCGCAGACGGATCGAGGCCTTCCCCCGGCTCACGCTCCGGGACGACGCCCCCGACCTCCAGTTCGGCTTCTTCCCGCCGGAGAAGGTGGACCGCGACCTGAACCGACTGCGCTCGCTCCTCGCGGGCTCCCCGCCCACGCTCATCCTCTGCGACAACGAAGGGCAGCTCGAGCGCCTGGACGAGCTGCTGGACGACGGGGGCCGCGCCGCGTCAAGAGCCACGCTCGCCATCGGAGCGCTGGACGGCGGGTTCGTAATGCCGTCGCTCCGGGTGCTCACCGACCACGAGATCTTCCGGCGGGCGCGGCGGCTCCGCCGTCCGCGGCGCTATCGGCAGGCGGCGCCCTCGCTCGCCACCGGCGCGCTCGCGGCGGGTGACTATGTGGTGCACCTGGACCACGGCATCGGGATCTACCGCGGCATCCAGACCATCATGGTGGGCGAGTCCACCCTCGAGGTGGCCATCGTGGAGTACGAAGGTGGCGACCGGCTCAACGTGCCGCTCTACCGCCTCGATCAGCTCGAGCGCTACCGCGCCGCCGGTGAGGACGGGGACCGACCGCCGCCCCGGATCCATCGCCTCGGCGGGACGTCGTGGCAGCGGGTGCGGGAGCGCACCCGCCAGGCGATCAAGCAGATGGCCGCCGAGCTCCTCGACCTGTACGCCCGGCGCTCGGTCAGCGCGGGCTACGCCTTCCCTCCCGACGCCAAGTGGCAGCGCGAGCTGGAGAGCAGCTTCCTCTACGAGGACACGCCCGACCAGCGGAAGGCGACCGAAGAGGTCAAGACCGACATGGAGAAGCCGCTGCCGATGGATCGGCTGCTGGTCGGCGACGTCGGCTATGGCAAGACCGAGATCGCGGTGCGGGCCGCGTTCAAAGCGGTGCAGGGGGGCAAGCAGGTCGCCGTCCTCGTCCCCACCACGATCCTCGCCGAGCAGCACGGCCGGACGTTCACCGAGCGGCTGGCCGACTTTCCGGTGAAGATCGAGGTGCTCTCCCGCTTCCGCACGCCCAGGGAACAGAAGGTTGCGCTCGCGCGCCTCGCGGACGGCACGACCGACATCGTGATCGGCACCCACCGCCTGCTCTCCAAGGACGTGATCTTCAAGGACCTCGGCCTGCTGGTGGTGGACGAGGAGCACCGCTTCGGCGTGAAGCACAAGGAGCGGCTCAAGGCGCTGCGGCTGGCGGTGGACGTGCTCACGCTCACGGCCACTCCCATTCCGCGAACGCTGCACCTCTCCCTCGCGGGCCTTCGCGACCTCACCCTCATCGAGACCGCGCCTCGCGACCGGTCGCCGATCCTGACCTTCGTGGAGCCCTGGGACGACGGCCTGCTCGAGGAGGCGTTCGCGCGGGAGATCGACCGCGGTGGCCAGGTCTTCGTGGTGCACAACCGGATCGAGACCATCGAGACCATCGCCGCGAAGGTGCGGGGGCTCGCGCCGCGGGCGCGGGTCGGCGTCGCCCATGGGCAGATGCCCGCCGAGGAGCTGGAGACAGTGATGCGGGGGTTCGTGTCGGGCGAGGTGGACATCCTCGTCTCCACCATGATCGTGGAGTCGGGCCTCGACGTTCCCAACGCGAACACGATGGTCGTGCACGATGCGCACCGGTTCGGACTGGCCCAGCTCTACCAGCTCCGGGGGCGGGTGGGCCGGAGCCATCGGCGGGCGTACTGCTACCTCCTGGTGCCCGACGCCATCGACGCCGATGCCGAGGAGAGGCTCCGGGTGCTGGAGCACCATACCGACCTCGGGGCCGGATACCGGATCGCGCTCAAGGACCTGGAAATTCGCGGCGCCGGAAACCTGCTGGGCGCGGAGCAGTCGGGACATGCGCACGCGGTCGGCTTCGACCTGTACATGCGCTGGCTGGAAGAGACGGTCCGCAGTCTGCGTGGCCAGGGCGTCACGGAGCAGCCCGCCCCACCGGACGTCGTGCTCGACCGCCCGGCACACCTTCCCGACGGCTACGTCTCTGACGACGACGTCAAGCTCGATCTCTACCGGCGACTGGCGCGGGCGGTTGCACCGGGCGAAATTGATGGTCTGCGAGATGAACTGCGCGAGCGCTTCGGGCCCCTCCCGGCCGAGGCCGAGACCCTGCTTCACATGGCGCACCTGCGCGTCCTGGGCGCGGCACTCGGCCTGCAGCACGTGCTGGTCCGGGGAGACGAGGCGCGGCTCACCTTCCGCCCGGGCACTCAGCCCAGGCTCACCGGGCTCACATCGGCGCTGGACGACGTGCAGCTGGCGGCCGAGGTGCGCCGCACGGTGCCGCTCTCGCTTCGCCTCGTCCGCCTGGGTGGCGAGCCGATCGTTCCCGCGCTGGTGCGGGCGCTGCAGCGTACCGCGCACTAGCAGAGCTTACGCTACTGGAGAGTAGAACATGAGTCGTTGTGCGGCATTCACTCGCCTGGCCCTCCCCGCCCTCGTGCTGAGCGGCGGCCTCACCGGGTGCGAGCAGGCGAGGAGTCTCTTCACCGCTCACGCGACGACGGCCGCCGAGGCCGCCGGGCGGGAGCTGTCGGCCGAGCGGCTGGCGCAGATCATGACGTCGGCCAAGGGACTTCGCCCCACCCGCGAGGCCGCGGAGCAGGTGGCCAACGTGTGGATCGACTACTCCCTGCTGGCGGAGGCGGTCGTACGGGACTCGCTGCCCGTCGACTCCGCGAGCGTGGCGCAGGCGGTCTGGGCCGAGCTGGTGGAGATCCAGGGCACCCGGTGGCACGATACCCTCATGGCCCGGCGCAGCGACATGCCGCCCACCGCGGTGGACAGCCTCTACCGCAAGAGCGACCAGCGGCTCTTCCAGCACATCCTGTTCGCCGCCAGAGCGAACGCCGACGACACCACCCGCAAGGCCAAGCGCCAGCGCGCCGAGGCGGCCCTCGCCCAGCTGCGGAAGGGCGCCCCGTTCGGTCGGCTCGCCTCGCAGCTCTCGGAAGATCCCGGCAGCAAGGTCGACAGCGGGTACCTGCCGCTGGGCCCGCGCGGCAGGTTCGTGGGGCCCTTCGACAGCGCGGCCTGGGCGCTGGATCCAGGCGAGACCAGCGGCATCGTCGAAACGCCCTATGGATACCATATCCTGCGGCGGCCCGGTCTGGACGAGGTGCGCGGGCGGCTGGGCGACTACCTCGTTCAGCAGGCCGGGGTGCGCCTGGACTCCATGTACATGGACAGTCTGGCGGCGGCGAACAAGGTGAAGGTGGTGGACGACGCGCCCGCGCTCATGCGCGCCGCGGCGAAGGAGCCCGAGGAGGCGGCCAAGTCCGCCAAGCCGCTGGTCCGGTTCACCGGTGGGGCGTTCACCACCCGCGACTTCATCCGCTGGGTGAACGCGCTGCCGCCGCAGTACTCGGCGCAGCTGCAGACCGCCGACAACGATGCCCTCAATCAGTTCGCCGCCGCGCTGGCCCAGAACACGCTCCTGCTGCGCGAGGCCGAAGCGGCCGGCATCCGGCCCACGGCGGAGGAGTGGACCGAGCTGCGGGACCAGTACGTGGCGCGGCTCGACACCCTGCGTGGGGAAATGGGGCTCGACGCGCCGGAGCTCACCGACGAGAGCGTGCCGGTGACCCAGCGGTCGGCGTTGGCGGGGGCCAAAGTCGAGGCCTATCTGGATCGCCTGGGCGACGGAAAGAGCCGCCTGCGTCCGTTGCCGTCGGCGCTCGCCACGGTGCTGCGCGCGCGCTTGCCGTCCCGGGTGGACAACGCGGGGCTCAACCGCGCGGCCCAGCTGGCCGGTGAGGAGCGGGCGTCCGATACCACCGCCCAGGCACCAGGAGCGCCCGGCGTGCTCCGCCCGGCACCCGGGCCGCCGCCGGTTCCGGGGGAGCCTGGTCAGGGTGGTGCCGGCTCGTCGCCCGGCGGCTCGGCGCCCGGCAGCGCGTCGCCCGGTGGTGCTGCCTCGGGCAACGCGGCGCCGGACAGCGCGGCGCGATGACAGGCAGATAGGAGGAGGATCGATGCGGCTACCACGAATCGCACGGCTGTGCCTGATGCTGGCAGGTCTGGGAACACCGGCCGGCACGGCGGCGGCTCAAGCTACGACGTCGAGCGCGGATACCGCGGCGGCGGGTGCGGCCGCCAAGGACACGGTGAGGGCCGATACCGTGGCCGCAGGCACCGTCGGTGCAGACACGGTCGTGACGGCGCCCGGGAGCGGATTCAACACCCCGCGACCCGGTGCGCCCAGGCGCGGCGGGTTCAACGCACCGGAGTTCGGTGCGGGGGCCACGGTGACCGAGCCCGGCGCGACATTCGGGACTGCGGCCGCGCCCGGTAGTGCCGCGGCACCCGAGACCGCCGCGGTCGCCGAGTCCACCGCGGCCGCCGAAACCACCGAGTCCCCCGAGACGCCGCTCCCCGCCGACTCGGTGCTCGTCGTGGACCGCGTGGTCGCCGTGGTCGGCAATCGGCCGGTGCTCGCCTCCCAGGTGGACGAGGAGCTGTTCAGCCGCCAGGCACAGGGCGTGAAGCTCCCCACCGATCCCGAGCAGCTGGAGGCGGTTCGGCGCCAGGTGGTGTCGTCCATCGTGGACGAGGAGCTGCTGGTGCAGCAGGCGGTGCGAGACACGTCCATCGAAGTCACCGACCAGGAGATCGCCGACGGGGTCGAGCAGCAGGTGCGCAAGGTCCGCAGCAACTTCAGCTCGGAGCTGGACTACACCAACGAGCTCAAGAAGGCCGGGTTCCAGACGCCCGAGGAGTACCGCCGCTGGCTCACCGACCAGCAGCGCCGGGCGGCGCTCCAGAACCGGCTGATCGATGCGCTCCGCACGGCGGGCAAGCTCAAGCCGGTGGCGCCCACGGAGCAGGAAATGCGGAAGTTCTTCGAGGAGCAGAAGGGCAACCTTGGCAGCCGGCCGGCCACGCTATCCTTCCGGCAGATCGTGATCGCGCCGAAGCCCAGTGCCGCAGCCAAGGCGCGCACCAAGGCGCGGGCGGACTCGATCGTGCTGGAGCTGCGGCGAGGGGCGGACTTCGCGACCGCGGCCCGCCGGTTCTCGCAGGACCCGGGATCGCGGGACCAGGGCGGCTCGCTCAACTGGTTCCGCCGCGGCGTGATGGTGCCGGAGTTCGAGCGGGTCGCCTTCGCGCTCAAGCCGGGCGTGGTCTCCGACCCCGTCGAGTCGCCGTACGGGTACCACATCATCCAGGTCGAGCGCACCCAGCCGGCGGAGGTGCAGGCCCGGCACATTCTCCTGATTCCCGAGATCGATTCGGCGAACGTGGACAGCGCGCGCGCCATGGCGGAGCGGATTCACCGGCTGGTCTCGAACGGCGCCTCGTTCGATTCCCTCCAGCGGCTCCACCACGACCCGTCGGGTGGGGAGCGCGAGGCGGACAACGTTCCCGCGGACAAGGTCCCCGAGACGTATGCCGCGGCCATCGCGCAGGCTGACTCCGGCACCGTCGTGCCGGTGTTCACCCTGAAGGGCACCGGCGACCGGGAGCAGTTCGTCGTGCTCAAGGTGACCGGGCGCCGCTCGCAGGGCGACATCCGGTACGAGGACGTGAAGGACCGGATCCGCCAGCAGCTCGGCCAGGAGCTCGCCATCCGTCGCTACCTGGACCAGCTGCGGAAGACGACCTACGTGGAGATCCGCATCTGACCGGCGGGGACGAGCGCAGGTGGCTGCCACGGAAGGAGCGGGGATGAGCGGGGCAGCGGGGTCGCTGCCCCGTCTCGCTGTCACCCTGGGCGACCCGAGGGGGATCGGACCGGAGATCACCGCGCGCGCCCTGGACTCGGCGGTCGAGGCGGAGGTGACGCTGGTGGGGGCGGAAGATCAGATCGCGGGCCTGCCCGCCGCGCGACTGGTGCCGGTCGGGGTGTGGGGGCAGGGGAGCGGTGAGGCTCCCGGCGATCGCGCCCGGGCGATCCGCGCCGGCCGGCTCACCGGCCACGCGGTGGAGACGGCCGTGCGACTCGCGTTGAGCGGGCAGGTCGATGCGATCGTCACCGCTCCCGCGCAGAAGCACGCGCTGCACCTCGCCGGCTTTCCCTACCCGGGGCACACCGAGTGGCTCGCGCATCTCGCGGGAGACGTGGACGTCGCGATGATGCTCGCGGCCGACGAGCTCCGCGTGGTGCTGGTGACGACCCACGTGCCGTTCCGGGACGTGCCGGCGCTCCTCACGCAGGACCGCGTAGTGCGGACCGGCCGCATCACGGAGCGCGGGCTCCGGGAGTGGTGGGGCATGGAGCGGCCCCGCCTCGCCCTCTGCGCCGTGAATCCGCACGCGGGTGAGTCGGGACTGTTCGGCGACGAGGAGGACCGGGTGCTGGGGCCGGCCGCGGAAGCGTTGGGCGCGGCGGGTCCGCTTCCGGCGGACACCGTGTTCGTCCGCGCGATGCGGGGCGAGTTCGATGCGGTGCTGGCCCCGTACCACGACGTCGGGATGACCGCGATCAAGGTCGCGGCGTTCGGCCGCGCGGTGAACGTGACGCTGGGACTGCCGTTTCCCCGCACCTCGCCGGACCACGGCACCGCGTTCGACATCGCGGGGAGCGGCCAGGCGGATGCCTCGAGCATGCGGCAGGCAATCGAGCTGGCGGTGAGGCTGGCGAACGCCCGTCCGCCTAGCTCCCGCTGCTCTCCAGCCGCTCCATCAGCCTGAGATACGCCTCCAGCTTCAGCTTCTGGCTCGCCCGGTTCGCCACCAGCACCGCCCCGCACTCCAGGATCGTCTCCCGCTCCACCAGACCGTTGGCCCGTAGGGTCCTGCCGGTATCGACCAGATCCACGATCCAGTGCGAGAGGTGCAGCAGCGGTGCCACCTCGACCGAGCCGTTCACCTGGATGATGTCCACCGGGCGTCCCGCCGCGGCGAAGTGGGCCTGGGCCAACCGGGGGTACTTGGTGGCCACCCGGGCCGTGATCCCGCCCTCCAGGCGCGGGTACGGCGCCGGTCCCGGCGAGGCGACCACCAGTCGGCAGTAGCCGAAGCCCAGCTCCAGGGGCTCGAGCACGTCGGCCCCGGTTTCCCGGAGGACGTCGGTGCCGGTGACGCCGAGGTCGGCGGCACCGGATTCGACGTAGACCGGGACGTCGCCGGGCTTCACCACCAGGAACTCGATCGCGGGATCGCTGGACGGGATGAGGAGGCGGCGGCCCGCGTCGTTCGCCGGCTCGATCCCGACCGCCCGGAAGCGCTCCACCGAAGGCTCGTACAATCTCCCCTTGGGGAGCGCCACCCGGAGCCGGCTCACAGCGGCACTTCGGCGATGGCGTCGAGGTCGAGCGACACGCCCACGGCGGGCATCGGCCGTCCGAACCGGCCCATCAGCTCGTCGTAACGCCCGCCGGCCCCGGCCGCCCGCCCGGCCCCCGAGACGTACACCTCGAAGTGCACGCCCGTGTAATAGTCGAGCCCGCGCACCTCACCCAGGTCGTAGACCACGTGGCCCCGCTCCGCTTCGGCCAGCGCGTCGTCGAGTGCCAGCAGGTGCCTGAGGCCGGCCACCGCCGAGGCGGGTGCGGCCGGCAGCGCGGTCTCGAGCGCCTCGCGCCGGCCGATGACGAAGGGAAGACGCAGGAGGGTCGCCGCGTCGCCCTCGCGACCGGCGAGCGCGCGGGTGAGCCCGCCGCGATCCTTCCGGTCGATCCAGCGTCGCACCTGCGCCCGCAGCGGCTCCTCCAATGCGGCGAGCCCCGGCGCGAGAACGCCGGCATGGCCGAGATTCACCTGAAAGTCCCCGAGACCCGCGGCCCGAATGAGGGCGATGGTGAGGCGGACGATCTCGACGTCGGCCTCCAGGGACCTGTCTCCCAGAAGCTCCGCGCCGACCTGGAGCGTCTCGCGCGGCCGACCGCCGCGCTCCGGCTCCTGGCGGTACACTCGCCCCGAGTAGCTCAGCCTGAGGGGCGGCGCGGCGCCGGCGAACGTGGTGGAGGCTATCCGCGCGATGCTGGAGGTGAAATCGTAGCGGAGCGCCAGGATGCGGCCGTCCCGGTCGGGAAAGCGCAGCAGCCGCTCGGCCACGCCGGTGCCGCCGGCACGCAGGAACACATCCTCGTACTCGAACGTGGGTGGCAGCAGCTCCTCGTACCCCGCACGCTCGAGCACTCCGACCGCCGCTCGCTGCAGCGCACGGCGGCGCCGGGCGGCGTCTCCGGTGAGGTCGAGCGCTCCCGGAGGCGTGGCTGCCGGAACGTTCAGCATCTAGGTCTCCGTGTCGACCAGCGCGGCGCGCACGCGGTCGGCGAGCTGGCGGGCGGTGAACGGCTTCTCGAGCAGAGCGCCCCCCGCGGGCAGGCTGCCCTGCCGCTCGATCGCCTCTTCCGCGTAGCCGGTGATGTACAGCACCTTCAGCTCGGGTCTGTCCGCGATCAGCCGCTCGACGAGCGCCGGACCGGTCATGCCCGGCATCACGATGTCGGTGACGAGCAGGTCGATGGGCCCGCCATGCTCGCGCACCAGTCGCAGCGCCGCCGCGGGATGCTCCGCCTCGAGCACCCGATACCCCTTGGTACGCAGCACTCGGCAGGCGAGCCGGCGCACCGTCTCCTCGTCCTCCACCACGAGCACCGTGCCCGCGCCGCCCGGCTGCTCGGCCCACCCGGGCGACTCCACGTCGGCGTACGCCCTGCCCGACACCCGCGGCAGGTACACGGTGAAGGTGCTCCCGTGGTGCAGTCGGCTGCTCACCCGGATGTATCCGCCGCTCTGCCTGACGATCCCGTAGACGGTGGCCAGCCCGAGGCCCGTGCCCCGGCCGAGCTCCTTGGTGGTGAAGAACGGCTCGAACAGCCGGGCCTGGGTGCGCTCGTCCATGCCCACGCCGTCGTCGCTGACGCTCAGCTCCACCAGCGGGCCCAGTATCGGAGTGGGCTCCGGGCCGCGGGACGGGACGTCCGCGGCCTCGACATCGGCGGTGCGGATCGTGAGCATGCCGCCCGAGGGCATGGCATCCCGTGCGTTCACCGCGAGATTGGTGATCACCTGTTCCAGCTGGCCGGGGTCGGCGAGCACCCGGCCCAGCCCGGGCTGCAGCTGAAGCCGGAGCTCCACATGCTCGCCGATGATCCGCCGCAGCATCGCCGTCAGGTCGGACACCACGATGTTGAGGTCCACGATCCTGGGCTGCAGCACCTGCTTCCGGCTGAACGCGAGCAGCTGACGGGTCAGGCCCGCGGCGCGGTGAGCCGCGCGATTGATCTCCAGCACGTCGAGCCGTCGCGAGTCCTCGGGAGCGATCTCGCGCAGGAGCAGCTCGGCGTTGCCGATGATCGCGGTGAGCAGATTGTTGAAATCGTGCGCGACGCCCCCGGCGAGCTGGCCCACCGCCTCCATCTTCTGCGCCTGCCGGAGCTGCTCCTCCAGGATCTTCCGCTCCGTCACGTCCCGCAGATAGACCAGGAAGTAGAGCGGTGCCCCGGACGCGTCCTGCACGACGGAGGTGTTGGCATAGACCCACACGACCACGCCGTCGCGCCGGAGCAGCCGCAGCGTCGCGTCGGAGGAGTGCGCCTCGCCCGCGATCAGCCGCCGCCGCTCGGCGTGGGCGGTCTCCAGGTCGGCCGGATGGACGACGTCGGCCACGGTGCGCGCCAGGAGATCGGCCTCGGTGTAGCCCAACAGCTCGCACAGTCTCGGCGTGACCTTGCGCCAGCGGCCGTCGAGCCCCACGTGCGCCGTCATCACCAGCGCGACGCTCTCCGCCCGCTGAAGCTGCGCCTGACTCTCCCGCAGTGCGTGCTCGATGCGGAGCCGCTCGAGTGCGCCTCCGCAGTGGTCCGCCAGGGTCTGCAGGACGGCGAGGTCCGCCTGATCGTACGCGTCCCGCGCATAGCTCTGGACCGAGAGGATGCCGTTGATCCGCTCGCCGTGACGCACGGGCACGAACAGGAGGGACGCCGACGGCCGACTCACCGCACCGAACGGCGTCAGCCCCTCCGGGCCGGAGGCCGATGGATCGCGCAGGATCAGCTGCGCGCCTTCGGTGAGCACCTTCCGCGTCATCGGGCCCGCGGGTCCGGAAGGGTAGGCATGCGGCACGTCCACCGGATCGCCGTCGCCCAGCCGATCCATGCTCACGACGGCCTGCACGGTGTCGGTCTCCGCCGAGTAGAGGTCCAGGCTGTACGCGTCCCAGCCGAGCACGTCCTGGGCGACGCCGGCGATGATGCGGGCGGCCTCCTCGGGCGTGCGGACCACCGCGAGCCGGTACCCGAGGTCGAGGAGGGCGGTACCGAGCTCTGCCCGCGAACGATCCGGGGGCACGAGCGGCGACTCCCTCAGGATGCGCGACTCTCCCGGCCGGCGGCCGGGGGCTCGGCCGGGCCCGCGGCGTCCGGCTGGAGCGCGTGCAGGCGGAGCGCCTTCACCCGGCGGCCCTCCATCTCGGCCACCTCGAGCACGTGGGCTCCCGCCTGGACGCGGTCGCCGGGCCGGGGAAGTCGGCCGAGCTGGCCGAAGACGTAGCCGCCGATGGTGGTGTAGTCGGTGTCGTCGAGGTTCTCGCCGTGCTCGGAGTTGAAGTCGGAGATCGGCATCGCGCCGTCGAGCTGCGGCGCGCCGGCGGGCCGCGCCTTGTCCTGGGGGTCGTACTCGTCGTAGATGGGTCCGACGATCTCCTCGAGCAGGTCCTCCATGGTCACCAGTCCCGCCGTGCCGCCGTATTCGTCGAGCACGACCGCGAGGTGGGTCTTGAGCCGCTTCATGTCGGCCAGGACGTCCTCCACCTGGCGGGTGCCGGGCACGAAGAGGGGCGGCCGCATGATCCCCCGCACCGTGCGGCCGGGATGGGCCCGGAGCGCCGCCAGGATGTCCTTCGCGTGGACCACGCCCACGATCTCGTCGAGGGAGTCGGTGAACACGGGGTAGCGCGAGCGGCCGGCGGCCGCGACCTCGTCCGCCGCGCGCTCCACGGTCAGCTCGGCTTCCAGGGCCACCATCTGGGTGCGGGGCGTCATCACCTCCTGCGCCGTTTTCTCGCTGAACTCGAACACGCCTTCGAGGAGGCGGGCGTCCTGCTGGAGCAGGCTGCCGCCCTCGGTGCTCTGCTCCACCAGCATCCGGATCTCCTCCGGCGAGTGGAGCCGCTCGGTCTCGCCCGGCGGGTTGATCTTCATGAGGCGGAGCAGCCGGTTGGCAGTGCCGTTCAGCACCGCGATCGGGAGCGCCATGACCCAGGCGAAGCCGATCAACGGGGCCGCCACCCAGCCGCTGATCTCCTCCGGGTAGAGGAGCGCCAGGGCCTTCGGCACCAGCTCGCCGAGGATGATGTGGAGCACGGTGATGATCATGAAGGCGATCACCGACGCCACGGTGTGGGTGGCGATCGCCGCGGCGGGCGCCGGGAGCCAGCCGAACGCACCTTCGATCACGTGCGCGAGTGCCGGCTCTCCGATCCAGCCCAGCCCCAGCGAGGCGAGGGTAATGCCGAGCTGGGTGGCCGAGATGTAGCGGTCGAGCGATTGTACGGCGCGGCGGGCCAACCTAGCTTTGCCGTCCCCGCCGCGGGCCATCTCGTCGAGTCGGGTCTTTCGCGCTCCCACGAGCGCGAACTCCGCGGCCACGAAGAAGGCATTGGCCAGGACGAGCACCACCACCGCGCTGAGGCCCAGGAGGACCGACGGTGACTCTGCGGGTTCCATATGATTCAACTGTAACGCCGATGCGGTGTTACCGCGAGAGAGCGGCGTGATCCGCCGGCTCGCGGTTCCCCCGTTCGCGGCGTTGGACGCCCTGCTCCCCCAGCGGGCGGGCAGCGATCCCGCCACGCGGGAGGCGGTCGCCGCGATCCTGGAGGACGTGTTCCGGCGGGGAGACGAGGCGGTCCGGGAGTACACCCGGAGGTTCGACGGCGTGGACCTGCCGCCTGCGGAATGGGCCCTGGAGTCGGTCCACTGGCAGGGTGCGCTGGACCGGGTGGACCCGGTGCTGCGAGCGGCGTTGGCCCAGGCGGTGGACCGGGTGCGCGAGTATCACCAGCACCAGCGGGAGGAAGGCTTCCGCCTCGAGTCGCCCGATGGCAGCGTGGTCGGGATGAAGGTGACCCCGCTCGACCGGGTAGGCCTCTACGTCCCGGGAGGCAAGGCCTCCTATCCCTCGTCGGTGGTGATGAACGCGGTCCCCGCGCTCGTGGCCGGGGTGCAGGAGATCGTCGCGGTGGTGCCGCCGCAGGGGGTGACCGACGTGGTACTGGCCGCCTGCGCGCTGTCCGGGGTGACGCGCGTCTTCCGCGTCGGGGGTGCCCAGGCCGTGGGCGCCCTCGCCTTCGGCACCGCCACCATTCCGAGGGTGGACAAGATCGTGGGGCCCGGCAACCGCTGGGTGGCGGAGGCCAAGCGACAAGTGGTGGGTCAGGTCGGGATCGACATGATCGCGGGACCGACCGAGATCCTGATCATCGCGGACGGGAGCGCCTCTCCCGCCAGGATCGCCGCTGACCTGATCGCCCAGGCCGAACACGACGAGGATGCGACCAGCTGGTGCGTCACCACCGACGCGGCCGTGGCCGACGCGATACCCGCCGCGCTGGAGGCCGCCCTCGCCGCCGCGCCGCGGGCGGCGATTGCCCGTGCGGCGCTGGAGCGGAACGGCCTCCTGATCGTGGTGCCGGAGATGCGCGACGCGATCGAGGTGGCGAACCGGCGCGCACCGGAGCACCTGGAGATCCTCGCCGAGGGTGCGGAGCGGATCGCCGGCGGGGTCCGCCACGCCGGCGCGATCTTCCTCGGCGATCACACCCCTGAGCCGGTGGGCGACTACCTGGCCGGACCGAGCCACGTGCTGCCCACCGGCGGCACGGCGCGACACGCGTCGCCCCTCGGCGTCTACGACTTCGTGAAGCGCACCAGTGTGATCCGGTACTCCGCCGAGCGGCTGGCGGCGGATGCCGGGGCGATCGTGGCTCTGGCGGAGGCGGAGGGCCTCTATGCGCACGCGGAGGCGGTCAGGGTGCGCGGCGCGAGCGGGGCGGGCGCCGTGGAACGCGGCGACAGGCGTTAAAATTCGACCATGGCCACCGAGCTCGGACACGTGCACAGCACTCCCGCGGGCCCTCCGGCCCCGCGCGGTGCCCCGCTGCCTCGGCTGCGCTGGGTCCTCGTTTTCACGGCCGTCGTCATGGTGGTGGAGGCGATCGGCGGCTGGATCGCGGGCTCGCTGGCGCTCCTGGCCGACGCCGGGCACATGCTCACCGATGTCGGCGCCCTCGGGCTGTCCCTGCTCACGGCCTGGATCGCCCAGCGGCCCGCCGACGATACCAAGACGTACGGCTACCTGCGGTGGGAGATCCTGGCGGCATTGGTGAACGGCGCGGCGCTCTTCGGCATCGCGGCGTGGGTGGTAGTCGAGGCGATCCAGCGGATCCAGGAGCCCCAGCCGATCCGCACCGGCCTCTTCCTCGCGGTGGCCGGGGCGGGCCTGATCGTCAACCTGGCGAGTCTCGCCCTCCTCCACTCCCACCGCGAGGGAAGCCTGAACGTGCGAGGGGCATACCTCCACGTACTGGGCGACGCCTTTGGGTCGGTCGGTGCGGTAGCCGCCGCGGCGATCGTCGCGCTCACCGGCTGGACCCTGGCGGACCCCATCGTCTCCATCCTCCTGTCGATGCTCATCCTAGTGGGCGCGGCCCGGCTGCTGCGCGACAGCACCGACATCCTGCTGGAGTCGGTGCCGCGGCACGTCTCCATGGTGGAGGTCCAACGGCGGATGCTCGCGGTGCCCGGCGTCGAGGCCGTACACGACCTGCACGTGTGGACGGTCACCAGCGGCATGACTGCAATGAGCGGCCACGCCGTCGTGCCAGATCTCGACGCCCATCCGGGTGTCCTGGACGAGATCCGGCGCGAGATGTCGCTGATGGGGATCGGGCACGTGACCATCCAGCTCGAGGTCGAGAGCGGCTGCGAGGGCTGCGACGACGCCCGGGAGTCCGCGCTCGCGCCCCGCTGGGGCGACCTGCGGCACGCTCACCACGAGGGCCACCACCACGGCCACCGCCACTGAGGGCGGCCGACCTCCCCCACCTCCGGGCTAACAGGGCTCGCCAGGCCCCCTTCCGACTCTCTTGCGGCATCCGACGGTGTCCTCTATATATGCGCCCCGGAGGCCCGGGGTCCGGGCCTCAACCATTCCCAGGCCCCGTAGGAGTCAGGACAGGCCCCGTTGATCCGCAACCTCGCCATCATCGCCCACGTCGACCACGGCAAGACCACCCTGGTGGATCAGATGCTGCGGCAGGCCGGTGCGTTCCGGGCCAACCAGCAGGTGGAAGAGCGAGTGATGGACTCGAACCCGCTGGAGCGCGAGCGCGGCATCACCATCCTCGCCAAGAACACCGCGGTGCGCTGGGAAGGCACCAAGATCAACATCGTGGACACGCCCGCCACGCCGACTTCGGCGGCGAAGTCGAGCGGATTCTGCGGATGGTCGACGGGGTGCTGATCCTGGTGGACGCGGCCGAAGGGCCGATGCCCCAGACGCGCTTCGTCACGCGCAAGGCGCTGGCGCTGGGGCTCAGGCCGATCGTCGCCATCAACAAGATCGACCGGGCCGACGCCGAGCCGCTCCGGGTGCACGATGAAGTGCTGGGCCTGTTCATCGACCTGGACGCCACCCACGAGCAGCTCGACGCGCCCTTCCTCTATACGTCCAGCCGCGCCGGCACCGCCACGGCGGAGCTGGAGCAGCCGGGCACCGATCTCCGCCCGCTCTTCCAGGCCATTCTCGACCACGTGCCGCCGCCCAAGGGCGATCCCGAGGGCCCCTTTCAGATGCTGGTCTCCACGCTCGACTTCTCCAGCTTTCTCGGCCGGATCGCGATCGGGCGGATCGAGCGGGGGCGGGTCAAGGTGGGCGACCAGGTCGCGTTGCTGCCGCTGGGCGAGCCGGGCCTGGTGCAGGACGAGGGCTTCGAGCGCAACCGCGTCACCAGGCTGTACACCTTCGACGGGCTCAACCGGGTCGAGGTCGACGAGGCGGCCGCGGGCGACATCGTCGCGCTGTCCGGCTTCGAGACGATCGAGATCGGTCGCACGTTCACGGCGGTGGAGCACCCGGAGCGCCTGGCGGGGATCGCGGTGGAGGAGCCGACGATCTCGGTGGACGTCATCGTCAACAACAGCCCGTTCGCGGGCCGGGAGGGGAAGTACGTCACCAGCCGCCAGCTCAAGGATCGGCTCTACCGCGAGCTGGAACGGAACGTGGCGCTGCGGGTCGAGGAGACCGACAGCCCCGACACCCACACCGTCTCCGGGCGCGGCGAGCTCCACCTCGGCATCCTGATGGAGACGATGCGGCGGGAGGGCTACGAGTTCCAGGTGTCGCGGCCCCGGGTCATCACCAAGCTGGGTGAGGACGGGGAGCGGCTGGAGCCGTACGAGGAGCTGACGGTGGACGTGCCCGAGGAGTACATGGGCGTGGTGATGGAGAAGCTGGGACCGCGGCGGAGCGAGATGATCGAGATGCGGAACCCGGGGCAGGGGATGGTCCGGCTCACCTTCCGGATCCCCTCGCGCGGCCTCTTCGGCTACCGGTCGGAGTTCCTCACCGACACCCGGGGCACGGGGATCATGCACCACCGCTTCCTGGACTATGGACCGTGGGCGGGGCCTCTGGCGGGGCGAAAGCGCGGGGTACTGGTGGCCGACCGGGAGGGCAGCGTCGTGGCGTTCGCTCTCGGCAACCTCCAGGAGAGAGCGCAGATGTTCGTCTCGCCGGGGGACCTCGTCTACGAGGGGATGATCGCCGGGGAGAACTCCCGGCCGGGCGACATGGACGTCAACGACACCAAGGAAAAGAAGCTCACCAACATGCGGACCACGGCCTCGGACGAGAACGTGATCCTGGAGCCGCCCCGGCAGATCACGCTGGAGTACGCCCTCGAGTACATCGAGGAGGACGAGCTGATCGAGGTTACGCCGAAGACCATCCGCCTGCGCAAGCGGGCTCTCTCGGCGAACGACCGCAAGAAAGCCGCCCGGGCCGCCCGGGTGGCGGATGCGTCGTAGGCATCGCGAACGCGGCCTAAGGCGCCGGCACTACCACCCTCTCTGATGGCGGAGGAGATCATGTGGGCCTGGGAGACGT
>DATABZ010000310.1:0-8687 GCA_036259315.1 Gemmatimonadales bacterium
CCGCCGTTCAGTAGCCCGTGCCGCGCAGCACGATCCGCACCGTCCGCAGCAGCACGACGAGATCGGTCACAAGCGACAGGCGGGCGGCATAGGCCGCATCGTAATGGGCGCGACCGGCGAAGGCGGTGCCGTTGCGGCCGCTGATCTGCCAGAAGCCGGTCAGGCCCGGCCGGAGCCGGTAATAGTCCCGGCCCGGGTAGAGCGCCTGCTGGTCGGGCATCATCGGCCGGGGGCCGACGAGGCTCATCTCGCCGCGGAGCACGTTCAGGAGCTGCGGCAGCTCGTCGAGCGAGGTCTTGCGCAGGACGCGGCCGAGCGGGGTGATCCGGGGATCGTCGCGGAGCTTCTGGCGCTCGTGCCATTCGGCCCGGGCCGCGGGATTGCGCGCGAGGTGGTCGGCGAGCCGCTCCTCGGCATCGACCACCATGGTCCTGAGCTTCCACAGCCGGAACAGGCGCCCGTTCCGGCCGACCCGGTCCTGGACGAAGAAGGCCGGTCCGCCGTCGCGCCGCACCAGGAGCGCGAGCAGAAGGATCAGCGGCAGGAGGATGGGCAGCGCGAGCACCACCGCGGTGATGTCCAGCGCGCGCTTGGCATAGCTGGCATAGAATCCGGAGCCCGGACCGTTCGCTCGTGCAATCGAGGTCTCGATCGAATCCGTGTCCGTGCCGATCTCGGAGAAGTGCGCCATTTCCACTCAAAACCCATCCGCGAGACAAAGCCAGTCCGAGCGCTCCGAACCGGAAAGGCACGCGGGTACACCCTACACCAGCCGGTGTCCCCCGTCTCCGATTCCTACGAGCGTCTCTCCCGACGTTCAGCTTGCCAAGCGTTCCACCCACCAGTGGCGGCATTAAGGCATTTTTAATCGCGAACCTCAACACGCTTTTGGTGGAGGTTTCATGACTTTGGTTAAAGTGCCTGCCATGAAATCCGATGGCAAGCAGGATCTTGCCGCTCCCCTGCGCGCGGCGCCTTCGGCGGGGGCGCGGCGGCCCGTCCGGCGCGCGGCGGCGCCCGAGAACGGCCCCGAAGCGGCGGCTGGCCGGCGGCGGCGCTGCGCGAAAAGCCCACCCTCGGCGCGATTCACCCTGAAAGGGGATGATATCTCTCCGATATGGGGCTATGCAGCGAGCGGGTGGCGCCTTCTTGGCGAGCGTTGCGCGTAGAGCACGGGGTAGCTCCGCCGGAAGCGGCGGCTTTGTTGGGTTGGGGATGTCGAATTCGCTCACGATCTACACGGCGCATTTCGGCCTGACGGAGCGCCCGTTCACGCTCCTGCCCGATCCCGACTTCCTCTACTGGTCCGACAGCCATGCCCGGGCCTATGCCATGCTGGAATACGGCATGCTGACCCATGCCCCGATCACGGTGATCACCGGCGAGATCGGCGCAGGCAAGACGACGCTGCTGCGCCAGCTCCTGCGCTCGCTGCCCGACGAGTTCACCGTCGGGCTGATCTCGAACGCGCAGGGCAATCGCGGCGAGCTCCTGCACTGGGTGCTGATGGCGCTCGGCGTCACCACCGACATGAACGCGAGCTACGTCCAGCTCTTCGCCCAGTTCCAGGACTTCCTGATCGAGGAATACGCCGCCGGACGGCGCACCATGCTGATCTTCGACGAGGCGCAGAACCTCTCGATCGAGACGCTGGAGGAGCTGCGGATGTTCTCCAACATCAACGCCGACAAGGACGAGCTGATCCAGCTCGTGCTGGTCGGCCAGCCGGAGCTCAGGGACCTGATCTCCCAGCCGCGGCTGGTGCAGTTCGCGCAAAGGGTCGCGGCGGAGTTCCACCTGCCGGGGATGTCGGGGCCCGCGGTCCGGGCCTATATCGAGCACCGGCTGGCGGTCGCGGGCGCGACGCGGGCGATCTTCACGCCGGCGGCCTGCGAATGCGTCTTCCTCGCCTCGCGCGGGATTCCGCGGCTGGTGAACCAGATCTGTGATTACGCCCTCGTCTATGCCTATACCGACGGACGCGACCTGGTTGACGCGAGCGTGATCGAGCAGGTCGTCACGGACCGGCGCATGCATGGTAACTTGCGGGTCGCGGTCTGATCGGGTGGTGGTCGGGCGGAAGACGCTTCAAGGAAAGACGGGCGAATAAGCATGCTGGCAAGCCTTGACCTCAAGTTCTACTTCGCGGTCTTCATGCGGCGATTGCCGTACTTCCTCATCGTGGCCGCCTTCGTCTCGGCGATAGGCATCACGGTCGCCTTCATCCTGCCGCCGGTCTACCGCGCCGGCGCGAGCATCCTGGTCGAGCCGCAGCAGATCCCGGGCGAGCTCGCGCAGTCGACCGCGACGGTGAACCCCTACGAGCAGGCCCAGATCATCCAGCAGCGGCTGCTCACCCGCGCGAACCTGCTCGCGCTCGCCGAGCGGCTCGGCATGTACAAGGACCAGCCGGAGCTCACCGCCGGCGACATCGTCGCCGAGATGCGCGAGCGGATCGAGTTCATCGGCTTCGAGCCCGACCCGACGATCCGCCCCGACATGCAGGGCGCCACGATCATCGGCATCGCCTTCGAGGCGAACGAGCCGCAATACGCGCTCGCCGGCGCCAACGAGCTCGTCAATCTCGTGCTCCAGGAGAACGTGAAGATCCGGACCGGCCGGGCGGGCGAGACCGTCGAGTTCTTCGAGACCGAGGTCGAGCGCCTGGCCGATGCGATCAAGCGGCAGGCCGAGCTCATCTCCGATTTCAAGACGGAGAACGTCGAGGCCCTGCCCGACTCGCTCTCCACCCGCCGCGCCCAGCAGCAGCGCGAGCAGGAGCGGCTCCTGACCCTCGACCGAGAGGAGGCGCAGCTGCGCGACCAGCGCGCCACCGCGCTCTGGGTCTACGAGCGCACCGGCCGCGCCTCCATCGTGGGCGAACTCACCCCCGAGGAGGAGGAGCTCCAGACGCTCAGGAGCCATCTCATCCAGCAGCGCGCGGTCTATGCCCCGACCAGCCCCATCATCCGCAACCTCGAGACCCGGCTCGCCGCGCTCCAGAGCCTCGTCGATGAACAGCGTGCCGCGCGCTCGGTGCCCGGCCCGGACGGCGAGGCCGGCCAGCCGATGAGCGAGCTCGAGGCCGAGCTCGCGCCGATCGATGCCCGGCTCGAATTCATCGCGGAGGAGCGCGCGCAGATCGAGAAGACGCTGGCCGAGCTTGATGCCTCGATCCGCCGGACGCCGGCCAACGAGACCCGGCTCGCCGGCCTGGAGCGCGAGCTCGCGGCGCTGCAGCAGCAATACGAGGAGGCGACCGGCTCCCGCAGCCGCGCCACGATGGGCGAGCGGATCGAGGTGACGGCGCGCGGCGAGCGCTTCTCGCTGGTCGAGCCGCCGATCCATCCCGGCGGCCCGGTCCGGCCCCGGCGCGTGCTGATCGCGGGGGCGGGCGTGTTCGGCGGCTTCGGCCTCGGCTTCGGGCTGGTCGTGCTGCTCGAGCTCTTGAACCGCTCGATCCGCCGGCCGATCGAGCTCACCTCCAGGCTCGGCATCGAGCCGCTCGCGACCATTCCCTATATCCGCACGCCCGGGGAGGAGCGGCGCCGGCGGGGCGTGATTTTTGCCGCCTTCGCCATCGTGCTCGTCGGCATTCCGGCGGTGCTTCTCGCGCTCCACACCTATTACCTGCCGCTCGACCTGCTGTTCTCGCAGCTCATGGGCGGCGGCGCGGTGACGGCGGGCTGAGGCATGTCGTGAGCGTCCGGCCGGTCGGGCCGGGAAGATGATCCCCGGCCGGCCGCGCCGGTTGATGGAAGAGAGAGATGGAACGGATCCAGGCAGCGATTCAGAAGGCCAAGCAGCAGCGGAGCGGTCAGATCCCGCCCCAGGGCCCGGCCGCGCTCGGGGCAGGGGCGACCCGGCCGGCCTCGCGCCGGGGCGTGGCGACCGAGCCCGGCCCGGCCTGGGCGGAGATCCAGCCGTTCGAGCCCGATCCCCGGCTGATGGAGCGCAACCGGGTCGTCACCTTCGCCGACCAGGATCCGACGCATTCGACCTTCGACATGCTGCGCACCAGGGTGCTGCGGACGATGCGGGCGAATGGCTGGGTCTCGCTCGGGATCACCTCGCCGACCAGCGGCTGCGGCAAGACCACGACGAGCCTCAACCTCGCCTTCAGCCTCGCCCACCAGCCGGACGTCCGCGCCGTGCTGGTCGATCTCGACCTGCGGCGCCCGGCCCTGGCCAGGAATATCGGCCTGACCGTGCCGCAATCGATGGCGAGCGTGCTGCTCGGCACCCGTCCGGTGGCGGAGAACTTCGTCCGCTACGGAGGGAACCTCGCGATCGGCACCAACGCCCAGAGCATCCGCGAAACGGCCGAGCTCCTGATGAGCGCCGCGACCGCGGGGGGCGTGGCCAGCCTCAAGGCCGCGTTCCGGCCGGACATCATCATCTACGACCTGCCGCCGATGCTCCAGAGCGACGACGCGATGGCGTTCCTGCCGCATCTCGACTGCGTGCTGCTGGTTGCCGGCGCGGAGAAGAGCCGGCTCGACGAAGTGGACAAGTGCGAGCACGACCTCGCGCAGCAGACCAACGTGCTCGGCATCGTGCTCAACATGTGCCGCTATACCGGGGAGGAGTACGGCTACTACTGAGCCCGGCCGGGGAACCGGGCTCTCACGAAGTTCATGCCGCGCACGGCTTCCGCAGGGAGCTTTCCCATGCTCATCTGGGCTGGTTGCGCGGGGTCTGAGCAGGGGGTGAGGGCAAGGTGAGCGGGGCGGACATCATCGGCGCGCCCGGGGCGCGGTCCGGGGAGCGGCACTGGGCGGCGACGGCCGGAACCGCCGGCTACCGGGCGGAGATCGACGGGCTCCGGGCGGTCGCCGTCCTGCCGGTGATCCTGTTCCATGCCGGGTTCGGCACGTTCGGCGGCGGCTTCGTCGGCGTCGACGTGTTCTTCGTGATCAGCGGCTATCTCATCACCGGCATCCTGCTCAAGGAGATGGAGGAGGAGCGCTTCTCGCTGCTGCGCTTCTACGAGCGGCGGGCGCGGCGGATCCTGCCGGCGCTCTTCCTCGTCATGGCCGCCTGCCTGCCCTTCGCCTGGGCCTGGATGCTGCCCTCCGAGTTCGAGGACTTCTCGCTCAGCGTGCTCTGGACCAGCCTGTTCGGCTCCAACTTCTTCTTCTGGCTGACGAGCGGCTATTTCGACCTGGTCGCCGAGGAGAAGCCGCTGCTGCACACCTGGAGCCTCGCGGTCGAGGAGCAGTTCTATCTCGGATTCCCGCTGTTCTTTCTCGTGGCGATGCGCTTCTTCGGGCGCTCCGTCGCGTTCTGGAGCGTCGTCGCCATCGCGGTCGGCAGCCTCGCGCTGGCCGAGGTCGCGTCCCGCCTCCGCCCCGAGGCGGCGTTCTACCTCCTGCCGACCCGGGCCTGGGAGCTGATGGCGGGCGCGCTCTGCGCCTTTCACCTCCACCGGAACGGGCGGCGGTCGAACGGGGCGCTCGCCTGGGCCGGGCTCGGCCTGATCCTCCTCGCCGTCTTCCTGTTCGACGAGACGCGGACGCCCTCGCTCTCCACGCTGGTCCCGGTCGGGGGCGCGGTGCTGATCATCCTCTTCGCCGGGGGCGGCACCGGGGCGGGGCGGCTGCTCGCCTCCCGCGCGCTCGTCGGGATCGGCCTGATCAGCTACAGCGCCTATCTCTGGCACCAGCCGCTGTTCGCCTTCGCCCGGATCCGGCTCGAGACCACGCCCGGGCCGCCGCTGATGCTGGCGCTCTCCGCCGCCGCGCTCGGCCTCGCCTATCTGAGCTGGCGCTTCGTCGAGCAGCCGTTCCGGCGCTACCCGCGCCCGGTCCTCGTCACCCGGAGCCGGGTGTTCGCCGCCTCCGCGCTCGGCGCGACCGCCTTCATCGGCTTCGGCGCCTGGGGCCATCTCGGCGAGGGGCTCGACTGGCGCTTCCGGCTCAACCCCCTGCAAAGGGAATACGTCGCCACCGCGCTGCCCTTCCCGCTCCGGGACGAATGCACCACGAGCGGCTCCGATTACCGCGAGCCTGCGGAGGCCTGCGTCTATTTCCACGACCGGGCCGAGGTGGCGGTGTTCGGCGACAGCCATGCCGACGAGCTTGCCTATGCCATCGCCGAGGAACTGGAGCCGCGCGGGCTCGGCATCGTCCACCTCACCCGCGGCGCCTGCTCGCCCCGCTACTGGCGCGCGGAGGAGACGCTGTGCGGGCAGTGGACCCGCGCCGCGCTGGACCATGTCCGCGACAGCGCGGAGATCGACACCGTGATCGTGAGCTACCGCATCCTCTACGACCTGTTCGGAGCCCATCGCGGCGCCTATCCCGGCCTTCCCGACGAGCGCAGCCCCGAGGAGCGGGAATCGATCCTCGCCGCCCTCACGGACCTGCTGGAATCGTTCCGGGCCGCGGGCAAGCGGGTGATCCTGGTGCTGCAGAGCCCCGAACTGCCGCGCTCGATCGAGGAGCTGGCGATGCAGCACAAGGCACGAGGCGAGCCGATCGCCGGCGTCACGCGGGATTGGTGGGAAGCGCGCAACCGCTATCTCCGCCGCGAGCTCGAGGTACCGGACGGCGTCACCGTGGTCGACACCACCGACCTCTTCTGCGACGAGGTCCAGTGCTATGCCGGCGAGGACGGCGTTTCCTGGTACTACGACGACAACCACGTCTCGATGACGGGGGCGCGCTTCGTCGCGGAGCGGGTCGTCGGCCTCCTCGCGGACGACCTCCCCTCGCCCGGCCTCTGAGGCGGGGCTGCCGGAGCCGCCCGGTTCGTGAGGCGATCGCGCGCCAGGCGTCGCTGGCAGCCGGTGTCGCGCCGGTCCCGAAGCGACAGGTGCCTTTCAGCAGGGCAACGGCCAGGCGATGGAGCAGCCGAGGCAGACCGGGTTCACCGCCGACGAGGTCGTCCTGCTTTCTGCCCGGGCCGGGCTCCTCTCGGCGGCACGAGGAGGCGCGCCTCCATCAGCCAGAAGCGCGGCTCGAACGGGCGGATCGCCCGCGCCCGGGCCAGCATCGCCCGCGCCGCCGGGACGTTGCCGGCGAGGCGGTGGTCATAGGCGATGCTGTAGTAGAAGCCGGCGAGCTGGTCCGGGTAGCGGCGCATGGTCTCGAGATGCTTCTCGACCATCCGCGTCTTCGCCTCGGCCTGGAGCGCGAGGTCGCGGGTGAGGCTGTTCGGCGAGAAGCGCTGCAGCACCAGCGGCTCGTCGACGCAGGCGATCGGCCCGGCCTGGGCGAGGCGGATGGCGAGCTCGCGGTCCTCGAGCGCGCGGAAGCTTTCGTCGAAGCCGCCCAGGGCCTGGATGACGTCGCGCCGCACCACCAGCGTCTGGGTCGAGACGACGTTGCCGCGGATCAGCGTCGGCAGGAGGTCGCCCTCCACCGAGGCGATCTCGGGTCGGGGGATGTAGCGGATCGCGGGGCGCCCGCCCGCCCCGTCCAGGCGGTCCCGGATCGTGCCGATCACCAGCATGCCGCAATAGGCGGCGGGGAGGTTCGCGCCCGGGGCGAGGAGCCGCGCCATCTGCTTCTCGAGCTTGCGGGGCAGCCATTCGTCGTCGCTGTCCTGGAACGCGATCCAGCGGCCGCGGGCGGCGGCGATCCCGGCATTGCGCGTGCCGCCGGCGCCGCGGTTGCGCGCGTTGCGCAGGAGGCGGATGCGCGGGTCGTCGAGCGCCTTCGCCTCCTCGAAGGTACTGTCGGTGGAGCAATCGTCGATGATCAGGAGCTCGAAATCGGTCCAGGTCTGGCGCAGCACGCTTTCGGCCGCGGCGCGGATCGTCGCCGCCCGGTTATAGGCGGGGATCACGACGGAAACGGTGGGGTCGGTCGGGGTCATCGGGGTGCGGGCGAGCGGCGTCAGGCGGCGGGGGAGGGGGGCTCGGTCCGGGCCCCGGTATGAGCGCCAGTGTGAGCGCCGGTGCTGAGCAGCGTCTCGAAATAGGCGATGGTCCGGCCGAGCCCGTCCCGGAGCGCGACCTTCGGCTCCCAGTCCAAGAGTGCCCGGGCGCGGGCGATGTCCGGGCGGCGCTGGGCGGGATCGTTCTCCGGCAGCGGCCGGTGCACGAGCGAGGACGCGGAGCCGGTGAGCTCGACCACCATCTCGGCGAGCTCGCGGATGGTGAATTCGCCGGGATTGCCGAGGTTGATCGGCCCGGTCACGTCGTCGGGCGAGGCCATCATCCGGAGGAAGCCCTCGATCAGGTCGTCGACATAGGCGAAGGCGCGGGTCTGGCTGCCGTCGCCGTAAAGGGTGATCGGCTCGCCCTTGAGCGCCTGGACGATGAAGTTCGACACCACCCGCCCGTCATTGGGGTGCATCCGCGGCCCGTAGGTGTTGAAGATCCGCACGACTTTGATGCGGAGCCCGTGCTGGCGGTAATAGTCGAAGCACAGCGTCTCGGCGCAGCGCTTGCCCTCGTCGTAGCACGACCGCGGCCCGATCGGGTTGACGTTGCCCCAGTAATCCTCCGTCTGCGGATGCTGGTGCGGGTCGCCGTAGATCTCGGAGGTCGAGGCCTGGAGCATCTTCGCCCGCGTGCGCTTGGCGAGCCCCAGCATGTTGATCGCGCCGTGCACGCTGGTCTTGGTGGTCTGGACCGGGTCGTGCTGGTAGTGGATCGGCGAGGCCGGGCAGGCGAGGTTGTAGATCTCGTCGACCTCGACATAGAGCGGAAAGGTCACGTCGTGGCGCATCAGCTCGAA
>DATABZ010000311.1:0-2593 GCA_036259315.1 Gemmatimonadales bacterium
CCGGTGCAGATCATCTTCGCGGGCAAGGCGCACCCGGCCGACAATCCCGGGAAGGAAGTGCTCCAGAGCGTGTACCAGTTCACGCGCGACCCCGAGTTCGAGGGCCGCGTGGCGTTCCTGGAGGACTACGACATGCACATCGCTCACCTCCTGGTGCAGGGTGTGGACCTCTGGCTCAACCTGCCCAGAGTGCCGCTCGAGGCCTCGGGCACCAGCGGGATGAAGGCCGGCCTCAACGGCGTGCCGCATCTCAGCACCCTGGACGGCTGGTGGCAGGAGGGATACGACGGGCTGAGCGGCTGGGCCATCTCCCCGGCGGGAGACACCGAGGACGCGGACGCGGCCGACGCCGAGCGGCTCTATCGGCTGCTGGAGGACCAGGTGGTCCCGCTTTATCACCACCGCAACGCCGCCGGCGTCCCGATCGGCTGGGTGGACAAGATGCGGCACGCGCTCCGGCTCGCGGGCTCCCGCTTCACCGCGCGGCGCATGGTGCAGAACTACGTGCAGGAATACTACGCCCCGGCGATCAGGGGCGAGACGGCGGGCGACGATCCGCCCACGGGCTGAGGCGCTGCGATGGCGGAGCTGATGAGCGCGGGGGGCGGTGAGCCGGTCTCAGTCGTCCACGTCACCGCGGAGTATTTCCCCTACGCCCGGACCGGCGGGCTGGCGGAGGCGGTGGCCGGGCTGGCCGACTTCCAGCAGGCCGCGGGCCTGGACGTCACCGTGATCCTGCCGCTCTACCGGACGGTGCGCGACGAGGACCCCGACCTCGAGCCGGTCGGGCAGCCCTTCGTCGTGAGCCTCGGCGGCCGGCACGAGGAGGCTCGCATCTTCCGCGCCGCCGGGCCCCCCACCGGGCCGCACGTGTTCTTCGTCGAGCACCTGGAGTACTTCAACCGCCACGGGATCTACGGCGAGAACGGCTCGGACTACGCGGACAACCACCGTCGGTTCGCCTTCTTCGCCCTCGCCGCCTGCATGGCGCTGCCCCGGCTGGTCAAGGGACCGCTCCTCCTCCACACCCACGACTGGCACACCGCGCTCGCCCCGGTCTATCTCCGCACGATTCTGGGTCACGAGCGACAGGCCCGCACGGCTGCGACCGTGGTCTCGGTGCACAACCCGGGTTTCCAGGGCCACTTCAGTCCGGACGTGATGCCCGACATCGGCCTCCCCTGGCAGCTCTACAACTGGCAGCAGCTCGAGTGGTACGGGAAGGTGAACTTCCTCAAGGGCGGCATGACGTTCGCGGACATGGTGACCACCGTGAGTCCGACCCAGGCCAAGGAGCTGCGCACCCCCGGCGGAGGGTTCGGCCTGCACGACCTCTTCGTCGCCCTGGGAGACCGGCTGGTCGGGGTGCTGAACGGCATCGACCAGCGGGTCTGGAACCCCGCCACCGACACCCAGATCACCGCCCAGTACTCGGCCGAGAAGCTCGAGGGCAAGCGACGGTGCAAGGCGGCGCTCCAACGCTCGTTCGGGCTGCCTCAGCGGCGCCGCGTGCCGCTCTTCGGGATGACGGGGCGGCTGGTCGCCCAGAAGGGGCTCGACCTCATTCTCGGCGCCCACGAGCTCCTCGCCGGCGACGCGCAGTTCGTCTTCCTCGGCTCCGGCGATCCGCGCTACGAGCGCGCCCTGGTGGACCTGACGTCCTCCGCACCCAACCGCATCGGCGTGCAGCTGGACTTCACCGACCGGCTGGAGCACCGCCTCATGGCCGGCGCCGACATCTTCCTCATGCCGTCGCTCTACGAGCCCTGCGGCCTGACCCAAATGCGGGCCCAGCGCTACGGGGCACCGCCCATCGTGCGGCGGGTCGGCGGCCTCGCCGACACCGTGGACGATGGGGTGTCCGGGTTCGTCTTCGACGGGTACTCGCCCGAGTCCTTCCAGGAGGCGGCCTCTCGCGCGCTCCGCTGCTACGCTGATCCGGCCAAGTGGCAGGCGCTGGTGCGGCAGGCCATGGCCCGCGATTTCAGCTGGGAGCGCTCGGTCGACCAGTATCTCGAGGTCTACCGCCGCGCCGTCGCCAACGCCGCCATGCGCTAGGTTGGTTCCCGATGGATTTCGTCCTCGCGTTACACAGCCACCTGCCCTACGTGCTCAATCACGGCCGCTGGCCTCACGGCAGCGACTGGCTCTGCGAGGCCGCGCTCGACACCTACCTCCCGCTCATCCAGCGGCTCCGCGCCCTGGAGTCGGGGCGAACCCCGGCGCCGATCACCCTCGGGGTCACCCCGGTCCTCGCCAATCAGCTCGCGAGCCCCCACTTCATGGGGGAGATGGAAGCCTTCATCGCCCAGCGGCTCCTCGCCTGCGACGAGGCGCGGATCTCGCTCGCCGATGGTGGTGAGGGGCATCTCCTGCCGCTGGTGGAGTTCTGGCGCGAGCGGCTCGGTGGGCTGCACCGGCTCTTCCACGATCTGGGCGGAGACCTCGTGGGCGCGATTCGCGCGCTGGAGGACGCCGGCCGCATCGAGACCATGACCTCCGCGGCGACCCACGGCTTCCTCCCGCTCCTCGCGCGGGACGAGAGCATACGGCTCCAGCTGGCGGTGGGGCGCGCCGAGCACCGCCGGCTGTT
>DATABZ010000312.1:0-6172 GCA_036259315.1 Gemmatimonadales bacterium
GCGCACCGCGGCGACGAGCTCGGCGGCGTCGGAGACCTCGACCAGCCGCGCGGCCGGCCCCCCGACGCCGAGGGTGGTGAGCGTGGCCAGGGGGACGTCGGAGCGGACCTGCACGCACCCACGCTAGCCGCGACTACCCTCGGGACCGGTGAGCGAGGCGAGCGGCGGCGACCGGGGCGGACGGGGCGGCGACCGCCGCGAGTCCGACCTCAAGGAGAACGTGATCCACATCAACCGCGTCGCCAAGGTCGTCAAGGGCGGGCGCCGCTTCTCCTTCACCGCGCTCGTCGCCGTGGGCGACCAGCAGGGGAAGGTGGGCGTCGGCACCGGCAAGGCGAACGAGGTCTCCGAGGCGGTGCGCAAGGCCATCGACTCGGCCCGGCGCGCGATGGTCACCGTGCCGGTCACCAAGGGCACCCTCCCGCACGAGATCGTCGGCCACGCCGGCGCCGGCAGGGTGCTCCTCCGCCCCGCGGCCCCGGGCACCGGCGTGATCGCCGGCGGCGCGGTGCGCGCGGTGCTGGAGTGCGTGGGGATCCACGACATCCTCACCAAGAGCCTCGGGTCCAACAACCCGTTCAACATGGTCCACGCGACCATGGACGCGCTCACCCACCTCACCACCCGGGAGCAGATCGCGCTGGAGCGCGGGATCCCCGTGGAAGCGCTGGGGGGTGCCCGTGGCTAAGATCAAGATCACGCAGGTGAAGAGCGGCCTGGGCGCGCCGGAGAAGCACCGGAACACCCTCAGGGCGCTCGGCCTGAAGCATCAGCGCTCGGTGGTGCAGGAGGACAACCCCGCGATCCGCGGGATGGTCTTCCAGGTTCGCCACCTCGTCAAGGTGACCGAAGTGGAAGGGCAGGAGACCAATGGCTGATCTGCACAACCTCCCGCGGCCCGAGGGGTCGCACCGGGACCGGAAGCGCATCGGGCGCGGTCCGGGCTCCGGCACGGGCAAGACGTCGGGCTTCGGCCACAAGGGCTCCAAGGCCCGCGCCGGCCACCACGGCCCCGGCGGCAGCAAGCCGGCCTTCGAGGGCGGCCAGATGCCGCTGCAGCGGCGGCTCCCCAAGCGCGGCTTCCGCCCGCTGAACCGCGTCGAGTACCAGGTGGTGAACCTGTACCAGCTGGAGGAGAGCGGCGAGGCAGAGTTCACCCCCGAGCTCCTCAAGGAGCGCGGGCTGATCGGGCATGCGCGCCGCCCGGTCAAGATCCTGGGCACCGGCGACCTGACCCGGAAGATCACCGTCTCCGCGCACGCGTTCAGCAAGTCGGCGCGCGAGAAGATCGAGGGTCTGGGCGGACAGGTCCAGGAGATCGACTGACCATGGCGAATCCCGTCGCGACCCTGTTCCGGATCCCGGAGGTGAAGGACAAGATCCTCTTCACCCTTCTGGCTCTGGCGATCTACCGGATCGGCGCCCACATCGCCGCCCCCGGCATCGACGTGGAAGCGCTGAGGGCGTTCACGGGCCAGCTGCAGGGGACGGTGTTCGGGATTTACGACATGTTTGTCGGGGGCGGGCTCTCGAAGGCCACGGTGTTCGCCCTCGGCATCATGCCCTACATCTCGGCCAGCATCATGTTCCAGCTGCTGGCCGCGGTGTTCCCGACCATCGAGAAGATGCAGAAGGAGGGGGAGGAGGGGCGGAAGCGGCTCACGCAGTACACCCGCTACGCCACCGTCGGCCTCTCCGTCGTCCAGGCTTACGGCTACTCCGTGTTCCTGGAGGGGATCCAGGGCGCGGTGGTGAGCCCCGGGATCGCCTTCAAGCTGACGATGATCCTCACCCTGGTCACGGGTGCGGTCTTCATCATGTGGCTGGGCGAGCAGATCACGGAGCGGGGGATCGGGAACGGGATGAGCCTGCTCATCTTCTTCTCCATCATCGAGAGCCTCCCCACCGCGCTGTACGAGACCTACCGGCTGGTGAGCCTGGGCGAGGTCTCGCCGCTGTCGCTGGTGCTGCTGCTGGCGGTGATGCTGGTGGTGATCGCGGCCACGGTGGCCATCACGCTGGCCGCGCGGAAGATCCCGGTGCAGATCCCGCGCAAGGTCATGGGGAAGGGACGCATCCGCGAGGGGCAGAAGTCGTTCGTCCCGCTGCGGATCAACTCCGCGGGCGTGATGCCGATCATCTTCGCGCAGTCCATCGTGATCGTGCCGAGCACGCTCAGCACCTTCTCGAACAACGAGTACGTCCGGAGCTTCTCGAACTGGTTCCAGTTCGGGACCTGGCCGTACGAGATCACCTTCGCGGTGCTGATCATCTTCTTCACGTACTTCTACACGGCGATCATCTTCAACCCGGTCGACCTGGCGGAGAACCTGAAGAAGCAGGGGGCGTTCGTCCCGGGGGTGAAGCCCGGCGCGCGCACCGCCGAGTACATCGACCGCGTGCTCACCCGGATCACGCTGCCGGGCTCCATCTTCCTCGCGGCCATCGCGATCATCCCCGGCCTCCTGCTGAACGCGGTGGGCGTCCCCTTCCTGGGGACGGTGCTCGGGGGCACGGGTCTGCTGATCATGGTGGGCGTGGCGCTCGACACCGTGCAGCAGATGCAGCAGCACCTCCTCCTGCGCCGCTATGACGGCTTCATGCGCAAGGGCCGGGTGAAGCTGCGCGGCCGCACCCGCTTCATGTGAGCGGCCGATGGACCTGATCCTTCTGGGCGCGCCCGGGGCGGGGAAGGGCACGCAGGGCGCGTTGCTGGCGGAGAAGCTGGGGATCCCCAAGATCGCCACCGGCGACATGCTGCGGGAGGCCGTGCGCGAGGGGACCCCCCTCGGTCGGGAGGCCAGGCGCTTCATGGACGCCGGCGAGCTGGTCCCCGACGAGGTGATCCTGGGGATGGTGCGCGAGCGCCTCTCCCGCCCGGACGCCGCGGCGGGAGCCGTCTTCGACGGCTACCCGCGCAACGCGGCGCAGGCGGAGAGCCTCGGCGGGATGCTCGCCGGGCTCGGCCGCTCCATCGACGCGGTGGTCTCCATCGAGGTGCCCGAGGAGTCCATCGTCCGGCGCATGACGGGCCGCCGGACCGACCCGGAGACCGGGCGGGTGTACCACGTCGAGCACAACCCGCCCCCCGCCGAGGTCGCCGGCCGCGTCGTCCAGCGGGACGACGACCGCGAGGACACGGTCCGGCACCGGCTGCAGGTCTACCGGGCCGCCACCGAGCCGCTGGTCGCGTACTACCGCGAGTCGGGCGTCCCGCTCTACCCCGTCGACGGCGACCGGCCGATCGACCAGGTGCAGGACGAGATCCTGGAGCTGCTCGGCAGGGATGCCTCCACGAGCCCGTAACCCCCCTTTGGGGTTGCGGGATCGCGGGGATTTCGGTACATTGGAAGGCTCCAGTTCAACACGACCAGAGAGGCGACGATGAAGGTCCGCGCGAGTGTGAAGCCGATCTGTGAGCACTGCAAGGTGATCCGGCGGCGTGGCGTTGTTCGCATCATCTGCAAGAAGAACCCGCGCCACAAGCAGCGCCAGGGTTAATCCACGGATCCGGCACTTTCAGGAGGCACGATGGCACGCATTGCCGGGGTCGACCTTCCGCGCGAGAAGCGGATCGAGATCGGCCTGACTTACATCTTCGGGATCGGCCGCTCCACGGCGCAGAAGATCCTCGCCGAGGCGGGCGTGAGCCCGGACGCCCGCGTGCACACGCTGAGCGACGAGGAGGTCAACCGCCTCCGCCGCGTGATCGACACCACCTACCGGGTGGAGGGTGCTCTCCGTTCGGAGATCGCCCGCAACATCAAGCGGCTGATGGACATCGGTTCGTACCGCGGGCTGCGGCACCGGCGTGGGCTCCCCGTCCGTGGGCAGCGCACGCACACCAACGCCCGGACCAAGAAGGGTCCGCGCCGCGCCATCGCCGGGAAGAAGAAGCCCGGGAAGAAGTAAGCGGCCGTGGGCGACGGGCCGGGCGCTCCGCCCGGCGATCACCCCGCCGTGGAGGCTCCCCGGCGGGGAGCAGCACCGGATTCGCGGTAGGCCGCGAGACGCAACCAAGGAAACGAGCGAATGGCGAAGCCGAAGCAGGGCGCGCGTCCCAAGACCAAGCGCCACGTCGAGAGCGAAGGGATCGCGCACGTGCGCGCCACCTTCAACAACACGATCGTCAACATCACCGACATGGCCGGGAACGCGGTCGTGTGGGGGAGCGCCGGGAAGGCGGGGTTCAAGGGCTCCAAGAAGTCCACCCCCTTCGCCGCCACCCTCGCGGCCGAGCAGGCCGCCAAGGAGGCGATGAACCTCGGCGTGCGCCGGGTGCACGTCTACGTGCAGGGCCCGGGCTCCGGGCGCGAGTCGGCGATCCAGGCTCTCGCGGCCGCGGGGCTGCAGATCCGCTCGATCCGCGACGTGACGCCGATCCCGCACAATGGCTGCCGGCCGCCCAAGAAGCGCCGCGTCTGATCGCGCGACAGCCGGAGCAGGACCCAGGGAACAGCCCGCCAGCGGCGGCTGTTCCCTCGCAGTTGTGGTGTAAACCTCCGCGACCGTCGGGGGGAGGAAGCCGAACGAATCCAGACTCAGGAGAAAACGGTTCATGGCCCGTTACACCGGACCCGTCTGCAAGCTGTGCCGCCGCGAGGGGCAGAAGCTGTTCCTCAAGGGCACCAAGTGCTTCACCGAGAAGTGCCCCGTCGAGCGCCGTCCGTACGCCCCCGGGCAGCACGGGCAGGCCACCTCGCGCCGCCGCAAGGCGTCGGAGTACGCGCACCAGCTCCGCGAGAAGCAGAAGGTGAAGCGCATCTACGGCGTCTCCGAGAAGCCGTTCCGCACGCTTTTCGAGAAGGCCGCCCACCAGCCCGGCATCACCGGCGAGAACCTCCTGGTCTCGCTGGAGAGCCGCCTGGACAACATCGTCTACCGGATGGGCTTCGGCTCGTCCCGCAAGGAGGCGCGTCAGCTGATCCGCCACCGCCACGTGCAGGTGAACGGGCGCCTGGTGGACATCCCGAGCTTCCAGGTGGAGCCCGGCGACGAGGTGCGCATCGCGCCGAAGAGCAAGGACATCCTCCCGGTGCAGGCTTCGCTCGCGGCCAAGACCAGGCCGACCACCGTCGGCTGGCTGGCGGTGGACGAGGGGACCCGGACCGGCCGGATGGTGGGGCGCCCGACCCGTGCGGACATCCCGCTCGCTGTTCAGGAGCAGTTGATCGTCGAGCTCTACAGCAAGTAAGCTGGAGACCGGATCCGGCGGCGGGGGCTGACTGGCCTTCGCCGCTCGATCCGTCTTGTGCATCCAGAACCTATCCCGGAGGGATATAGTGGAACTCGATCTTACCGGCCTCCAGATGCCGGGACTGCCGGAGCAGCCGCGCCCGGGGCAGATCGTGCTTCGGCCGCTGGAGCGGGGCTTCGGCCACACGCTCGGCAACACCATGCGCCGCATCCTCCTGTCCTCCCTGCGCGGCGCCGCCGTCTGGGCGTTCCGGGCGGACGGCGTGCTGCACGAGCACCAGACGATCCCCGGCGTGGTGGAGGACGTGCACCAGGTCATCCGCAACCTCAAGGCGCTCGTGCTACGCATGGACGAGGACGTCGAGGACGCGGTGCTGGAGCTGCGCGCGAGCCAGGCCGGCTCGGTGACCGCCCGGAACATCCGCGGGCACGCGTCCGTGCAGGTCATCAACCCCGAGCACCACATCCTTGAGCTGCAGGACGACCGCGACCTGCGCATCGAGCTGTACGTGAACAAGGGGCGCGGCTTCGTCCTCGCCGAGCACCACCCGGTGCCGCGGGGGATGCCGGCGGACCTGGTCCGCGTCGACGCCATCTACAACCCGGTGACGCGCGCCAACTTCGTGGTCGAGGAGACCCGCGTGGGTCAGCGCACCGACTTCGACAGGCTCGTCCTGGACGTGGAGACCAACGGCGCCCTGGACGTGCGCGCCGCGGTGCAGTACGCCGCGCGGCTCGCCATCGAGCACCTGAGCTTCATGGCGGGCGGGCGCCCCGAGTGGTCCGAGTCCCGCCAGTGGGGCTCCGACGGCGCCGCCGCCGCGGTCACCGCGGCCGATGGCCGCACCCCGGTCCCCTCGCGCGTCAAGGACCTCCTCACGCGGCCCATCGAGGACCTGACCGAGCTGAGCGTCCGCAGCCGCAACTCGCTCCAGAAGGAGAACATCCAGACGGTGCGGGACCTGGTGCAGCGGAC
>DATABZ010000313.1:0-1674 GCA_036259315.1 Gemmatimonadales bacterium
GCTCGCGGCGCACGCGGTGTGTGTGCGCGCCGCGGCCCCGTGCGCCCCCGCCCGTCAGGTGAAGAGGATCAGGAAGGCGATCAGGAGGGCGAACAGGCCCACGGCCTCGACCAGGGCGAAGCCGACGATCGCGAACGGGAAAACCCGCGGCTGGACGGACGGGTTCCGGCCGACGGTGGCGATCAGGTTCGAAAAGATGTTGCCGATACCGATGCCGACGCCGAACAGGGCGATGGTGGCGAGGCCGGCGCCGATCGCCTTGTAGGCGACGATGAGGGCTTCAGCTTCTGGCATGGTGTCCTCCGGTGGGTTATGGGTTTTCGGACCGCGGGCATCACTGCGCGCGGCGGCCGGCCCTCTCAGTGCATGTGCAGCGAATCGCGCAGGTACAGCGTGCTCAGGATGGTGAAGACGTAGGCCTGCAGGACGGCGATCGCGATCTCGAGGGCGTAGAGCGCGACCACCACGAGCAGCGGGGCGAAGCCGAACAGGCCGAGCGCGACCACGAAGGTCGCGAACACGTGCAGCATGGTGTGCCCGGCCATCATGTTGACGAAGAGTCGCACCGACAGGCTGATCGGCCGGACGCAGTAGGACAGCACCTCGATCGGGACCAAAAACGGCAGCATGAACTTCGGCGCGCCATGGGGAACGAAGAACTCGAAGAAGTGCAGCCCGTGGCGCCAGAAGCCGACGATGGTCACGCCGATCACCACGCAGATCGCCATGGTGAAGGTGACGATGATGTGGCTGGTGAAGGTGAACGCGCCCGGCACGAGGCCGATCAGGTTGCCAAACATGATGAACATGAAGATCGTGAAGATCACGGAGAAGAAGGGCAGGCCCTCCTTGCCCGCGTTCTCGTTCACCAGGTTGGCCGTGAACTCGTAGAGCGTCTCGACGGCGGACTGCAGCCGGCCGGGGATCAGCGAGGGGTGGCGCATGCCGCCCATGAGGAACAGGAGCACGAGCCCGCCCGCGATGAACATGAACAGCGCGGAGTTCGTGAACGAGACGTCGTAGCCCGCGACCTGGATCGGGATGAGCGGCTCGATCTCGAACTGGTCCAGCGGACCGTGAGCCTCGTGGGCTTCGCCGTGTCCCTCGTCGATGTGCGCTTCTTCTTCCACGGAACCCCTCGCCTCGCGCTGCCGCCGCCGCCACCACCGCTGCTACAGGCCGGACCCCGGCCGCTCCCGCCGCCGCTCCTCCTCCCCGCCGCTCCCCGCCATGCCCACCCGGTTCAGGGTGCGGTAGGCGTTGAGCACGCCGGCCGCCCCGCCGAGGAAAAAGAACGCGACCAGGAACAGCGGCATCGTGCCGAGCCAGGTATCGAGCCCCCACCCGATGCCGACGCCGACCGCGAGCGCGACCACGACCTCAATCCCGGCCTGGACGCCGCTCCACAGGCCGCGGCGGCGGTCCTCCTCATCGCGCTCCCCCGCACCAAGCTCCGGCTCGCCGCGCAGGCGACGCAGGCGCGCGTCGAAATCCTCGAAGGAGGGTCGTCGGTCGTTCTGCGGCGCCATCCCCACCCCGAGCTCCCCCTCGACCACCGCGCCGACCCGAGGGCCAAGCCGAACGTGCTCCGAACCGGCTCCGGAAGAGGGCGGGCGGACATTAGGAAGCGGCCGGACGGCTGTCAAGCCGGGCACCACCCAGGCGGCATTTCAG
>DATABZ010000314.1:0-4123 GCA_036259315.1 Gemmatimonadales bacterium
CGGGTTCACGGCCGCCGAGGTCGGCATGACGCTCGCGTCCACCACGGTCAGGTTCTCCAGCCCGCGGAAGCGGCAGTCGGCGTCGAGCGCGCTGGTGTAGCGGTCGGCGCCCATGCGCACCGTCCCGACGCCGTGGCTGAAGGTGGCCACCTGGTGGCGGTAGCAGGCGAGGGCGCCGGCCCGGCGGAGAATCCGCTTCGCCATGCCGGCCAGCACCGCGCCCGCCGCCAGATCGCGCGAGGTGTGGCGGTGACTGATGAGCAGGCGCGGGACGCCGTAGCGGTCAGTCTCGGTCTCGTCGAGGAGGACGCGGTTCTCGTACACGGGCTGGTCTTCCGCCATCACCAGGAGCCCGGTGAGGTGCTTGACGAAAGGCGCCACGGCCGCGCCGATGGGCCTGGGCAGCTCCGCGCGCACCAGTCCCACCGGCGGCGTCGGGAGCTGCTGCATCCCGCCGAGCTTGCCGGACGGAGACCGCACGGACTGGTGGCCGAAGTAGAGGTCGTGGATCCCGATCTGCTTGTGGAAGCCGCCGCCGGGATTCGGCGGCGTGGGGAAGATGCCGAAGAGGATCTCGTTGTAGTGCCGCTGGAGGTAGCGGCCGATCACCTGCCCGCCGGGGTTGAGCCACGCCAGCTCGGAGGCGAGGAGCAGCTGCGGCGTGGCGAGCGCGCCGGCCGCGAGGATCACCTCGCGCGCGCGGTAGACGGTGCGCTCGCCCGAGTCGCGCGCCGCTACCTCCACGCCCGTGATCCGCCGACCGTCGGTCAGCAGGCGGGTGACCACGGCATCGGTCTCCAGCCGCAGCCCTTGTCTCAGCAGCGGGTCGATGACGGCGGTGGCGAGGTCGTTCTTGGCGCCGACGGCGCAGGCGAACCCGTCGCAGGTGCCGCAGGCCCGGCAGGCCTCCCGTCCCTCGGCGGCGACGCGGTTGATGGCGAGCGGAAGGCGGAACGGATTGAGGCCGAGCTGGCGGGCGGCGCGCTCGAGGCGGCGGGTGACGGGGGCGAGGTCGGCCGGGGGCTGGGGATACGGCTCGCTGCGCGGAGGCTCCGTCGGGTCCTCGCCCGCCACCCCGGACACGCCAAGGATGCGCTCCGCGGCGCTGTAGTAGGGCTCGAGGTCGGCGTAGCGGAGGGGCCAGCGGGCGCCCGAGTCGCCCACGATCTCACGGGCCGGCTCGAAGTCCCGCTCCCGGAACCGGAGCGACACGCCGCCGTAGAACACCGACGGGCCCCCGACGCAGTAGTAGGCGCCCAGGTCGCGGCCCCCGCGGAGCTGGCGGTAGGGAGCCTCGCGGCAGTAGTGGCCGGTCAGCTCCCCGACGTTCTCCTGAGCCCAGTTCTCGGGCCCGCGGGTCACCCATCCACCCCGCTCCAGCATGAGCACGCGCCATCCGGCGTGCACCAGCCGGCGGGCGGCCATCGCGCCGCCGAAGCCGCTGCCGATGACGATCGCGTCGTAGGTCACGAGGGGGCCGAGGGGAGTGTCTGCACGGCCCCAAACTAGTCGGGGATGGGCCTCTGGAGCAGTGTCCCCTCGGGGCCCACGCTGGTTCAGGCACCACAGAGAATTTCCTGCTTCGTGTCCTTCGTGCCCTTCGTGCCTTCGTGGTGAATTCTTGACCGAGCTTTCCCGAGTTGCGGAGCTATCCCGTCCGGCGCCGCCCGCCCGCGAACCCCACTCCGAAGCTCAAGACGGGGTGCGAATGTCCGTTTGATCTATAGACGTGCCTAGTCACATCCAGGCGCAGGGTGGACTGGCTGTCGACCTCGACGAGAAGCCCGAGTCCGACCTGCAGCCCTGGCACCAGATGCACACCAGGCCCGCCGGAGTGGATGGCCGCCGCCACGATCCCGGCGCCTCCTCCCTTGAGCAGGAGGGTGGCCGATCCCGCCGAAACCGGCTGCGCAACACCCGCTTGGAGCCCGAGCACGAGTCCCGGCGGGCTGAACGAGATGCCGTCCGGGAAGATCACCAGCGCGAGATCGGCCCCCGGACGGCCCCTAGAGTAGCTGGTGTGTCTCAGAGTCGGGCGCAGGAGCGCGCCCGAAGAACCACGCCAGTGATCCAGTGTCATCCCGAAGAGCCGGACCGGCTCGGCCGGTGCTTGAGCGGCCAGGGGGCCGGCGCCGAGCAGGCCGGGGCCGGCGGGACCAGTGCCGAAGGGGACGCCCCCGTAGAGGCCGAGAACCAGCAGGAGAGCGAGTGAGCGCATGCACCCTCCCGAATTGAGGTTGGCTCAAGCTGCGGCCGGGCCGTCCCCCAAGCGTTACCTTTCCCCGACCCTCATGATCGAGCTGCTCACCCTCGGCCTCGTGGACATCCGGGCCGACGGCCGGGATGCCGGAGCCGTGCTGCGGCAACCGAAGCGCCTCGCGCTCCTCGCCTATCTCGCCGCGGACCCGCCTCGACGGTTCCACCGGCGCGACGCGCTCCTCGCCCTCTTCTGGCCCGACCTCGACGAGGAACACGCCCGGGCCGCCTTGCGGCGGTCGCTCCACTTCATCCGTCAGGCCCTCGGCGCGGAGGTCCTGGCCGGGCGTGGCGACGAGGAGGTCGGCGTGCCCGACGAGGCGCTCTGGTGCGATGCCGCGGAGCTGGAGCGCGTGCTGGAGACGGGAGAGCCGGAGCGTGCTCTCGCCCTGTACCAGGGACCGTTCCTGGCCGGCCTCCACGTGGAGGGCGGCTCGAGCGAGTTCCAGGAGTGGCTGGACCGCCGCCGCGAGCAGCTCCAACGCCGCATGGCTGGGGCTGCCGCCTCGCTGGCCGACCGCGCCGAGCGGGAGGGGCGTGCCGCTCAGGCCGCGGGCTGGGCCCGGCGCGCCGTCGAGCTGCTCCCCGACGACGAGGCGGCGCTCCGACGGCTGCTCACGCTGCTGGACCGCGCCGGCGACCGGCCGGGAGCCATCCAGGCGTACGACGAGTTCGTCACCCGGATGGCGCAGGACCTCGACCTCGAGCCCTCGCGGGAGATCCGGACCCTCGCGGAGAGCATCCGTGCCCGGGTCGGGCCCGAGGCCGCCGCCTCGGCGGTCACCATAGCCGTGCTCCCCTTCACCGTCCGCGGAGATCCCCGGTTCAACTATCTCGGCGAGGGGATGGTGGATCTGCTCGCGACCAAGCTCGACGGCGCGGGCGCGATCCGCGCGGTGGACCCGCGCGCACTGCTCCACTTCCTCGCGCGGCGCGGACTCGGCGCAGCCGATGCAGCGGGACCGGCGGGCGGCCGCGCCGCCGCGGAGCACTTCCAAGCGGGGCACTACCTGCTCGGCTCGCTGATCGAGGCGGCGGGCAGGCTTCAGGTGACCGCCGCGCTCTACCGCCGAGACGGCGAGCTCGAGGCCTCGGCGCGCGCGAATGCTGCGAGCGAGGCCGACCTGTTCGAGCTGGTGGACGAGATCGTGCGCCAGCTTCTCGCGTCCCAGAAGGTCGCTCCCGGCACCAGGCTCGACCGGATCGCGGCACTGACCACCGGGTCGCTCGACGCCCTGCGGGCGTACCTCCGGGGTGAGCGGGAGCTGAGGGCTGGCCGGTACTTCGATGCGATGGAAGGGTTCCAGGCGGCCGTGGAGGCCGACCCCTCGTTCGCCCTGGCCTATTACCGCTCGGCCGCGGCCGCGGCGGGCTGCGCGCTGCACGATCTCGCGCGCGAGCTGGCGGAGCGGGCCTACGAGCACCGGTCCCGACTCTCGCACCACGATCACCTGGTGCTGAGCGCGCAGCGCGCCTGGCTCGACGGTGCACTGGCCGAGGCGGAGTCGCTCTACAACACGACCACCGGGACGTACCCCGACGACGTCGAGGTGTGGTTCCACCTGGGCGACCTGCTCTTCCACTCCAACCCGATGCGCGGGTGCTCGGCGGCGGAGGCGAGGACGCCTTTCCAGCGGGTCCTGACGCTGGAGCCGGATCACCTCGCCGCGATGGTCCACCTCGCGCGGATCGCCGCGATCGATGGCCGGCGGGACGACATGCTGGAGCTGATCGGCCGGGTTCTCCGGACCGGCCCGGATGCCGACCAGGCGCTCGCGATGCGCGCCCTCCGCGCCTACGCGGTGCGGGACGCGGCGGGCATCGAGGAGGTCAACACCGAGTTGCGCTCGGCGCGGGCGATCACCGT
>DATABZ010000315.1:0-32047 GCA_036259315.1 Gemmatimonadales bacterium
CGGTCGACCCAGCCCTCGATGCGGAAGCGCCATTCGCCCACGCGATCGAGCGCTAGGGTGGCGTACCACCGATCGTCATCGTAGGAGTAGGCCATCGGCACCGAGGCGGGCCGCCGCTCGCCCGGCGTGAGGTACAGCACCCGGGCGGCGAGCACATCGTGTCCATCGGTGAAAATGTCGGCGCCGATCCGCAGCTTATCCGCCACCAGTCGCTTGACGGCGTAGCGGCCGCCCGCCACAGTCGGTGAGATCCCGCTGACGACCAGGTGAGGTAGCGTACGGTCCGGATCGCGTTCGACCGCACGACCGGATTCCATGGGTCGCAACGTAAAGCGGTCGGTTGCGCGCCACTACCCCCTGCAGCGGCACGCGCGAGTGATGCGCGTCACACCGCAGGACGCATCGCTCGGCGCGCGCATCCCGCGCCTCGCTCAGCGCGCGCTTCGCCCGCGCAGCGACCGGATGCGGGTGAGCGCCCGAACCACTACCAGCAGCGTGACGACGGTCCACGCCGCCGTGTAGGCGATCTTGGCGGTGCTGCCGACCCGCTCGAGATGAAAGAGGAAGTACCCGGCGAGGAAGAGCGCGTCCACCAGCACCACCGCGACGACGAGGCGGAGGAGCTCCTGCCTCATGGTGGCGGCGGCGAGGACTCGGTGTCCAGCAGCGCCGTGCACCATGCCACCTCGATCTCCAGCCGCTCGATCTCCGCCCTGCTCTCGGCGAGGCATTCCTGGAGATCGCGCCCGCCGGTCGTGGTCTGCAGCGTGGCGACGACCTCGCGGAGTCCCTGCAGCTCGTAGGTCAGGAGCTGGTGGTAGCGCGCGGCGGCCTCCGGCCAGGTCGGAGCCAGTCGCCGCAGCTCGGCCTTGCGGTCGAGCGTGTGCTCGATCGAGTGCCTGGCAGCGTAGTCCTCCATCTGAATACGTGGGCGACGGCGCTCGATCGGCGGGGTCAGAAAGGCGAGGCGCCGGCGATGGTGGGCCCTGACCTGGTCCAGCGCTTCGAGGAACCTGCGGAAGAGCGGCGTCACGTCCTTACCTCCCGCTGGGGGAACAGCATGGGGTGCGCTCGACGACGGGATCCTGCGGACGAGGGGCTGTTGCGACGGGCGGTGCGTCTAGCGGCGCTCCCGCCACACGGCACGCAGGTACAGCGAGCCGGCCAGGAGCATCAGCCCGGCGATCATCGATCCGGGCCCGCCGTAGTTCTCGTAGGTGAACGGGACGCCGTGAGGCCCGGAGGAGCCACGGAGCACGTCGAGCACGCCGAGCACGACGCCGGCGAGGCCGAGCACGGCGAGAAGGAGGAGCGCGTGCCGCATCGAATCTCCTGAAGTGGACGGGAACCGCCCTGGAAGCGCCGTGTACTCAAAGCGCCGTATAGATGAAACCATCGGAGGGCCCGCGCGCAAGTCCATCGGGCGGCAGGTCGCCACTCCGCGACCCTCAGGAGCTGTAGATCTCTCCCCCGCTCGCCCGATAGAGCTCCAGCACGGCCACGGCCTCGCCCCGCAGCACACCCCTGACCGTCCGCACGCCGCGTCGCTCGAGGTAGACCCAGCTCTCGGCGAATACCGGCCCTTCGTCGAAGCCGACGGCGGTGGCGTCCTCCTTGGTGGCGCCGCAGATCAGTCCCCGCACGCCGCTCCACAGGATCGCCCCGAGACACATGGCGCACGGCTCGCACGAGGTGACCAGCAGACACGGGTCCACCCCCGCGGCGCCGAGCGCGTAGGTACCCAGCCTGGCCTGGGCCAGCATGATGGCCAGCGTCTCCGCGTGAAGCACGGAGTTGTTGAGTCGGGTGACGCTGTTGACGCCTGCGGCCACCAGCCGCCCACCGGCCTCCTCGAACACTCCCGCCCCGAACGGCCCGCCCGTGCCCCGCAACACGTTCTGCCGGGCCAGCTCTACGGCCACTCGCATGCGCTCCTCGTCGGAGCGGTAGCGGGCATCCCAGTCCACGACCTGCCCGAGCCAGTCGGGAGCGCCGAGCACCAGGGCCGACGGCGGGGTCATGATCGAGAAATTACCAGGACGGGCTCATGAGGAGTGGTCGTGAATGACCCGCCAGCCAGCCGCTTGTCGCTCCCACACGGTCGAGAACCATCCGCTCTGCTCGGGCTGCCCTCCACCTTCGAGGACGAAGCGACCGACGACGAGCGCGTGGTCGGTGCCCAGCGGCCGGATCGTCACCTGCTCGAAGCGGAGCTGCTGGATGGGCTTGCCGTCCCTGAAGAAGCTGCGGCGAAGCGCGTCGGCCGTCCGGCTCTTCCCCACGATGGGACCATTCCGGGTCATGAAGGTGATGGAATCCGCGTTGTCCGCCAGGTGACCGTCCAGGTCGCCGCGGTTCCACGAGGCGGCCGACTCGTCCAGCAGCGTTCGGATGTCCTGCTCGAGGGCGCTGGGCCCCTGTGCGGCCGCGGCGCCGGCGCACAGCACCAACAGCACCGCGATCGCGACTACCCTGCCCCGCGACGTCATGATCCGCCTCCTGAGAGTTGTCGGCAGTGCCGGTGGAGCCGGCCCTACGCTCGGCGGCAGGTGGCGGATTCAGGCGCCGCGCGGAGGGCGCCGATCCGAGGAGCGCCGAGTGCTGCGCATGGACTTGCCGCTCCGCTGGTCCGGATCACGTTCGGCACCGACGGCGTCGACTACTCCGACGAGAGCGATCCCGGACCCATGCCGATTCCCCTCGCCGTGCCCATCGAAGGTGAAAGGGCCGCAGACCCCGATCCCTCGTCCGGCGACCGGCACGTCCTGGTGGTCCGGCAGGGCGACTGCCGGCCGGCAGGACGCCCTCGACCAATTGCGGCAGTTCAGGGTCCGGGGCGGCGACTTCGAGGTGCTCGCGTCAGGCCCCGTCACCGCCTGCTGAGTGGAGTGCGGACAGGCCTTCCGCTTCCTCCGCCGCGCGCTGCAGCGCGACGATGAGCAGGACGGCACCGCAGGTGATGCCGACATCGGCGACGTTGAAGGTCCAGAAGCGCACGTCTCCCACGCCCACGTCGATGAAGTCCACCACACCCCGCGGCGAGCGCAGCCGATCGATCAGATTGCCGAGGGCGCCGCTCGCGATGAGGGCCAGCCCCGCGGCCGCCAGCCTGTCGCCCGCGGAGGTGCGGCGGTACACGTGAGCCAGGATCACGAGGGCGGCGAGCGCCAGGAGCGAGAAGCCCAGTCGCGAATGGGCCCCCAGCGAAAGGCTCATGGCCGCGCCCGGGTTGTAGGCCAGGGTGAAGCGGACCAGCTCGCCGAGGAACTCGTGGGGAACGTGTGCGGGCACCAGATGCGTCTCCGCCGCCCGCTTGGTCGCGCAGTCGGTCAGGAGCACGAGAAGGAAGAGCGGCCAGAACCGGCGGGCCTTGGGCGTCCAGGGCGTAGGGCGATGGTGAGGCATGGCTGGGTCAGTCCGCGACCGGCCGCGCGGTGGCCAGCTCGGCGGCGCGGATCGCGTCCACACCCTGCGAGCTGCCGGTCACCACTCGGCGGTGGTAGTCCACCTGACCGAGGTGGTAGCCGACGTGGGAGACGAGGTGCACCAGGAGGTCACCGAGCGTCACCCGCACTCCGCCGATCGGGTCAGGAAAATCCTCCGCCTGCCGCTCGCCGAGCGTGCGCTCGGCGGCGGCGCGGACCGCAGCGCGCGCAGACTCGATCTGGCCGAGCAGGGTTTCGCGCGGCACGCCTCGGGCGGAGAACTCCCGCTCTCGATCGCGGACGTAGCCGGTGCCACCCAGCTTCGCGCCCATGAAGTGCTGGATGTTGCCGGCCAGGTGGAGCACCAGCGTGCCGCTGGAATTGCTGATGCCTTCAGGCGTGACCCACAGCGCGCTGTCGTCCGGGTAGGCCGCCACCTCGCGGGCCAGTGCCTGGAGATCGCGATCCAGGATCGCCGCGACCGTCGCTACCACCATCTCTAGCTCCTCCTCATCGGCCGGCCGCGCCGGCAGCACGTCTCAGGTGCCCGTGACCCGTCTCGCCTCGACTACGCGGAGATTCACCGTCGAGCGGGGCACTTCGACGCCGCGGAGCACGAGCTTCACCAGCCTCGCCGTCCCAGAGGTGCGCACCTGGATGTCGATGCACCGGTCCGCGGGATCGAGGGTGACCTCGTCGGTGCCGGCGAGATCGAGAGCCACGCGGGCGCGTGGGAGCATCTGCTCGAGCGCGGGCACGACCGTTCGCCCGTCGCAGGGCTCGACGACGGCTTCGGGTGCGGCCGCGAGCGTGGCCGCCGCAGCTGACGGGAGCGCCAGAGACCAGAGCGCCAGCGACCTGAGCGCGACGGACGAGAGGGCTGGGGTACGAAGCACGGGTTCCTCCGGCTGGGGTTCCTCAACTTACCTCGCGCCACGCAGCCGCTCCAGCACCCGCTCGGCCTGCCAGAGGTGGCGGTGTTGGTGTCGAGGCAAGATCGTGAGGCAGGAGTAGAGATTGTAGCGGATGCGCTGGTCGAACGGCGAGGTGATCTTGACCCGGCTCAGGGGAAGGCCATCGGCCCGTGCGACGCAGGCGAGCTGCTGCGCCTGCAGCTCGTCGAAGGCGGCGACGAGTTCAGCGGGCCGCGTGTCGCCGGTCGGGACGAACGGTGCCGTAGTCCGCACACGGTGGCGCACCGGCGGGCCGGCCATGCGCCACAGGAGCCATCCGATAAGGTCCCGACGAAACCGGCGGGGCGGCGGCCCGTCGAGCGCCGCGGCCTGCTCGAGCCCCCGCTGCAGGAGCGGCAGGTACGCCCGCGACGCCAGGTTGAGGTGGGCGACGCACTCCGCGACCGACCACCGTGCCGGGTCAGGCCGCTTCGGCCACCAGTCCGCCGGCAGGGAATCCGCCAGGCGATGCAGCCGCGCCTGAGCGGCGGCGAACTCGTCGGCGACCTCCTGGAGCTGGGGGTGCATTCCGGGTCACCCGCCCGCCTGCGCGCGATCCCCTTCCGCGACCGCGGCGATGCATTCGATCTCCACCCGAGCGCCCAATGCGAGTCCGCTGGACCCCATCGCGCTTCGGGCAGGCAGATGGTCGGGGAAGAAGGTCACGTACACCCCGTTCATCGCCCCCCACTCGCGCATGTCGGCCAGCATCACCAGACACTTGACCACCCGATCCATCGAGGAGCCGTTCGCCTCGACGATGGTCCGGATGTTCTCCATGGCCTGGCGTGTCTCCGGCTCGATCCCACCGGGAACCAGTGCGCCGGTGCTGTCGGTGCCGAGCTGACCGGAGAGGTACAGGATGTCGCCCACGCGCACGGCGGCCGAGAACGGGAGCGGTCGCGTGCCCGTCATCGGGACATAGACCGGATCGGCCGCCGTGCGCTCATCCCGGTCGCAGCCCACCAGGGTCAGCACCGAGCAAACCGTCAGCAGTACACTCCTCGGGGTGCCGCTCATGAGGGACACCGGGTGGCTCCCACCTGGAGCACCGATGGGAGCCGGATCACTCGGTCGGCAATAGACGGATCGATCCCGCTGTTCGGCACCTGGAGGAACCAGGCTCCCGGCTCCAGGTGCTCGCTCCTGGCGACCAGGGTACCCCCGACGGCCTTCGCCACCGCGGCACGCTCGTCCTCCGTGGCCGAGGCGCGGAACATGACCGTCAGCAGGTCGGGCGGGTCCCCGCCCGACGCCTCACAGGCCGCGGCGAGCGCGCTGTCCACGGGCGCCGGCGGAGGGGCGGCAGCGGCCTGTGCTGCCGGCCCTGCGGCACTGTCCGGCGGGAGGGTGTCTCTCGGCAGATCATCGGGTTCGCCGGTCCCCGCGCCGGCGTCGATGGCACCGTCCGCCGGCGGCGCCGTGTCTCCCGCGGCCACGCCGCCGCCCACCCTCGCGGTGTCGGCCGCTCTCGCGGTGTCGGCCGCTCCAGCGGTATCGGCGACCCGTCCCGTGTCGCCGGCGCCGGTGGTCGCCCGTCCGGTGGCCGCGGCTCTTGCGCTGTCGGCCCGCGCCGAATCCTCCGCCGGCCGAGCGACCACCGTCTGTGCCAGCACGGGGGTGGCGCCGAGGCACGCGGCAAGCGCCGCGAGCCACGTCATACTATGCTTGCCGAGAAGGCGGCTCGCACCGCCCAATCGAGGTGCTGTCATGTACTGGCTCCTGCGCACTGCCCCACTCTTCCTTTCACTGGCCCTCGGCGGGCCGGCCCTCACCGCCTGCGCCCGCGGCTCGGGCGAGAGCGCGGCTCCGGAGTCGGGCGCGACGGTCCGCATCGAGAATCGCGCGTCGCGGCCCGTCGATATCTACGTTCGGCCCTCGCAGGGCGGCGCGACGAGGATCGGCTTCGTGCCCGCGCTGGAGACGGCGAGGTTCTCCCTGTCGCGCGCGCTCCTGGCCGGGGCGGTCTCCTTCCGGCTGGAGGCACGCCCGATCCGGGGCGGCGGCTCGTTCGTGAGCGAGCCGTTCGATCCCGGCTCCGGCGACGAGATCTTCTGGTCCATCCCACCCTGATCCACCGGGGCGCTCACGACAGCGGCACCCCGGCGGCACCGAGGTGCGCGTCCATCTCCGCATCCATCTGCTTACGCAGCATCGACAGACGCTCGGCATAGCCCTCGAGCGCCCGATCGGTCTCGCTCTCCGGCCGCCAGGCAGGCACGCGGGCGGGCTTGCCCTCGGGACCCAGGGCCACGAACACCACCACGCAGTGCCCCGTCCGGCGACGCTCGCCGCGCTTCGGATCTCCGGCGTAGACGTCCACCGCGATGTCCAGGCTGGTGCGGCCGGTTCGGATGACGAGCGCGCGGAGCTCGACCAGCTCGCCCACGTGGATCGGCCCCAGGAAGTGGAGCCCCCCGAGATACACCGTCACGCAGTAGGTGCCGGTCCAGCCCGCGGCGCAGGTGTAACCCGCCTGGTCGATCCACTTCATGACCGCCCCGCCGTGCACCTTGCCTCCGAAGTTCACGTCGGTCGGCTCGGCCAGGAAGCGGAGAGTGATGCCCCGCTGAGGTGTCACGCTCAGCCCAGGACCACCGCGGTGCCGCTGGCGCTGACCATGAGCATTCCGCCTCCCGAGCCGACCTGGATGGTCTCGTAGTCGAGATCCACCGACAGCACGGCATTGGCGCCGAGCTCCTCGGCTTGCTGCTCCATCTCCTCCATCGCGATACGCTTTGCCTTGCGCAGCTCTTCCTCGTACGCGGCGGAGCGTCCGCCCACGATGTCGCGGATCCCGGCGAAGAAGTCCCGGAAGATGTTGGCGCCCAGAATGGCTTCACCGGTGACGATGCCGAGGTAGCGGGTGATCCGCCGGCCGTCGATGCTGGGCGTGGTGACCGAGATCATGCCTGGCTCCTGAAGGAAGATGGTCCGTTAACGTAAGGCGGACCCGCAGCGCCTGCCTAGCCGGGCAGCCCCTCGGTGATCACCAGCTCCGTGTCCGCGCAGGATTGGCGCACCGCCTTGGCCGGCGCGTACTCCGGCGACTCCCACCAGGCGCGGGCCCGCTCCACGTCGGGAAATTCGAGCACGACCAGCCGACTGGGCGACCAGCGGCCCTCGCGCACGTCCACCGCACCGCCGCGCGCCACGTACCGGCCGCCATACGCCGAGACGGTCGGTGTGGCGAGCCGCTTGTACTCCTCGTAGCGGGCCGGGTCGTGGACGGTGACGTTGACGATGACGTAGGCGGGCATGCGGTCCTCGGGATGCGAGTCGGCTCCAGGTCAGCGGGCGCGCGCCGCCGGGGCCGTCGGGCAGGCCCCGGCGCTGTCCGGCAACACCGGGTATCGGACGCCGAGCTGGTCGAGGTAGGTCCGGTGACGCTTCGCGTCGTAGTACCAGGGGCGCATGGCGGACCGATACCGCTCCATGATCTCACCGTTGAGCTCCACCGGTGGCTGATCCTGGGGCCGGATCAAGGGACGGTACTTCACCTCCCGGGTCTGCACCTCGCGGAAGTACGTGTGGGCGCTGTCCACCAGTCCCGGGCGCGCCAGCAGGTCGAGCAGCGTCATCGCCGCCGCCTTGGCGCCCGCGACCGATCCCTTGTGGGCGATCGGCGTCGCCATGGCCATGGCGCTCGCCCAGTGGTGTCCCGGCAGACCTTCCACGTTCGCGGGATAGTAGAGCACGCCGGTCGGCACCGTCCAGGAGACGTCGCCGATGTCGTCCGAAGGGCCGCCGAGGTTCCGGGCGGGGTCTATGGGAGGGCGCAGGGAATCCACCGCCCGCCTCAGGCCCGACCCCTGCCGATCGACCGCGCGCTGGATCGCCCGGGCGAACGTCTGGTCGTCCTCGGTCCACTCGGGCATGCCCACGCGCCGGATGTTGGCAGCCAGCGCCTCCGCCACCGGGCGGTTGTAATGGCGGGGCCACGCCGCGCCCAGCACCCGGCTGGGGAGGAGCGTCGTGCCGGTCATGAGCGCGGCGCCCTGCGCCACCGAGTCCGCCACCGCCCAGAGTCCCTTGATGCCCTGGTAATCCACGTCACGGAGGTAGTACCACACCGAGGCCGTCTGGGGTACGACGTTGGGCTGGTCGCCGCCGTCCACGATGACCGAGTGCGACCGCTGCTTCAGTGGCAGGTGCTCGCGTCTGAAGTTCCAGCCGATGTCCATCAGCTCCACCGCATCGAGCGCGCTGCGGCCTTGCCACGGTGTCCCGGCCGCGTGCGCGGCCACGCCGCGGAAGCTGTAGAGCACCGAGACCAGGCCGGAGCCGGGGGTCAGCCCCCACGAGGTGGCGAACCTCGCGTCCACGTGGCTGAAGAGGACCACGTCCACATCGGCGAAGAGACCGGCGCGAACCATGAAGGGCTTGCCGGCGATCTGCTCTTCGGCCACGCCGGGCCACAGCACCAGCGTACCGGCCATGCCCTCCCGCTGCATGAGTCGTTTGACCGCCAGCGCGGCCGCCAGGTTGACCGCCTGCCCCGAGTTGTGGCCTTCGCCATGGCCCGGCGCTCCCTGCACCAGCGGCAGCGGACAGGCGACCCCGGGCACCTGCGACGCCTGCGGAATCGCGTCGATGTCGGATCCCAGCGCGATCACCGGTCGGCCGCGTCCCCAGCGGGCCACCCAGGCCGTCGGAATCCCCGCCACTCCGGTCTCCACGGTAAACCCCTCGCGCCTCAGCAGCGCCACCAAGTAGCGCGAGGTCTCGACCTCCTGAAAGCCGAGCTCGGCATAGCTGAAGAGCTGGTCCACCACCTGCTGCACCAGGTCCGCGCGCGCATCCACCTCGCGCGCGGCCTCCGCCTTGAGCGCATCCAGGCGGGTCGCTGGAAGCTCCTGGGCCGCCAGGCCGGGGGCCCATGGGCGGCAGCACAGCAACGCGGCGAGGACCACCACGTTGGATCGGAGGACGCGTGAGACGGAAGCGATCAGAGCGACGCACCCATGCGCAGCACGGCGCGCTGGAGGAAGTGCAGCCGGGCGTGCTCGCTCAGTCGAAGAATCCGAGCTTCGTCGGCGCGTGAGCGGCCCCGTCCCGAGCGCCAGAGCCACCCCTCGGTGGCGCACCGCACCATGGCGGCGGCGATCTCGACCGGTGACTCGCGCCGGAGCGCCTCGACGTCGAGCGTGCAGGTACCCGTGATGCGTGAGTAGTAGCCGTGCACCGGAGGCCTGCGAGTCAGGAAGAGGCCGGTCACATGGCGCTGCAGCCGCCGCCGGAGGCCCGGGGCCAGCTGACCCAGCAGCCCCAACGCCGCTTCGAGCCGCTCGCGGGCATCCGGCGTCGTGCCGCCGCCGCGGAGCACCGGCAGCCCTCCCGCGCGGGGCAGACCGGACAGGGCAACGCCGGCGACCGCTGCGAGCACGGCATGGAGGCTCGCGGTAACCGCCAGCGACAACCGCCGGTTCAGTCCCATCCCACGCCCGTTCTCCCGCAGCGCCGTCCCGCGTTCGCCCGTCATGGAGCCCCCGACAATGTTCGCGTCATCACCCGGTCGGTCTGGCGGTCTCGGCCAAGGATGAACTCCCTGGCTCCGCAGTCCTCGAAGCCGCATTTGCGGTAGAAAGCCTGCGCCCGGTAGTTGCGCTCCCAGACGCTGAGCCACACGGTGTGCGCGCCCCTGTCCGCGGCGGCCTGCAGCGTCTCCATCATGAGCGCCTGCGCCACCCCGCGTCCCTGCCACGCGCGATCCACATAGAACCGCACCAGCTCGATGGGATGGGGGCCGTCGACGCAATGCGGTGCGGCCCCCTCACGCAGCTGCGAGAAGCCCGCGAGACGCCGGCCGTCCTCCGCGAGGAGGGTCACCATCTCGGCGCTCCGGAGCTCGGCGGCCTGGCGATGCTCTCCGTAGGCCGACGCGAGGTACAGCGCCATGTCCTCGGGAGTGTTGTCGGCCTCGAACGTCTCCCGGAAGGTGCGCGCGCCGAACTTGGCCAGCGAGGCGGCGTCGCTCGGGAGCGCGCGCCGGACGGAGGTCAACCGCTCCGCCGAGTGTGCGGGCCACCGCCGAGCGGCACGGCCGGAGACCAGCTGTCATCAGGGTGCCACATCTTGCACCTCCAGGTCGGCGCCCGAATGTGGCGCCTCCACGGAATCTCGCTGCGCCTCGCGGGCGGGACCAGACCGCTTGTCGGCCGATGCGGAAAGCTCTTGCATCTCGACAGGGTGACCGCGCCGTCGGCGGCGAGGGCGCCCGCCTCGAGATTGCGGCATAACGGGTTGCGGGTGCTCCCTCGGTCGGCACGTCGATTGCCCTTGCGGCGGTCGTGCCTCCGCGCTTCCGCTCTCCCGCCGTGGCTCTCGCCGCGCTTCTCGCCGCCTGCGGTTTCGATCCGGCCGGGAGTCAGCCGTGGGAGCCACCGGCGGTGTATCGCGAGTGGTGGGCGGCCACGGAGAGCTGCTCGGGACTGAGCGGCGAGTTCGAGCGGGTGGAGTGGATGGTCGTGCCGGGCGAGAGCTTCGAGTGCGCCAGCGGCCGCTGCGTCGGCCACTGGGAGCCCGGCCACAAGATCTACCTCGCCGCGGACTGGACCGGACACGAGATGGTGGTCCGGCACGAGATTCTGCACGAGCTGATGCGCCGCAGCGGCCACCCCGACCCACCATTCGGCAACGGGTGCCCCCTGACCTGGGAGACCTGGCCGCCGGCTACGCAGGGCATGACCCCTGCGGGCGCGACCGCTCGCCTGCTCGACTGAGGCGGAAGACCTCACCCACCTCCGAAGACAATGTCCTCGTCGCCGGGCATCTCCGGGTGCTCGGCGAGCCATTGCCTGATCCGAGCGATCAGCTCGTCCTCGGTCTCGCCCGGGAGCGCGCCGAGCCGGGTGATGGCCTTCGGGCCGAGCGTGATGTACCACGTGTGACTTCCCACGGGCGCGCCCCCGCCCTCGGCGGCACTCCCCGCCGCTTCGCCCCGCTGCACCGTGTACCGCCTGCCTTCGAACTCCAGATCGAATCGACTCGCCATCAGCGTGTCCGTCCTGGGAGGTGGAGGGCCGTGTCCGTCATGTCGCGAGGCCCAGTGCCTGGCGCACGTTGGGCTCGTCGGGCACGGGGTCGAACGCGTCCAGCAGCTCCGACGGAATCCTTCGCCGCCGTCCGGTCTTCAGGTCCACGAACACCCAGAGCGTCTCGGCCCGGGCCAGCACCACACGATCGTCGTCCCGAACGAAGAGATAACGCCGAGGCGTGGAGCGCTGATCGAAGCGGGGCACCCAGGTATGCGCGCTCATGACCTGGTCCGCGAACGCCGGGCGCAGGTACTCGATGAAGTGCGATCGCACGACCCAGCCGGCCCCCAGCTCCAGGTAGCGGCGCATCGGCCAGCCGAGCGCGGCCGAGTGCTCGATGGCGACGTCCTGCATCCACTCCACGTACGCCAGATTGCTTACGTGGCCCTGCACGTCGATCGCGCCGGGCGGAATAGGAAACCGCTTCGAGAAGATCGGGATGCGACTCACGCCAGCAGCACGACGACCAGCACGGCACCGAGCAGGGCCAGGGCCCACCCCAGCACCAGCGGCAGCACCTCGGCGTGGGGAGACGGGAGCTCGCTCCGGCCCAGCCGGCGGCAGAACACCTGGTACCGGTGCGTGCCCGCCGAGGTGGCGACGATCCCGAGGACGACGAGCATCGCGCCGAGGTAGGGCGAGACGCCGCTGCCCGGCGCCAGCGTGTCGCCCTGGGCGCGGAGGAGCCGGAGGAAGAGTCCGAACCTGGCCACCACGAACCCGAACGCCATGATCGTGACCCCGGTGCGGAGCCACGCCAGCAGGGTGCGCTCGGCCGCGAAGTAGACGCGGGGGTCGGCTTCGGTGTTGAGCATGCGTCCGGGTACACTCCTGCGGCGACGCCGCGGGTGAATGGCTGCGTTCCGACCATACTCTGATCGCGGCCGCCGCGAAAGGTGGCCGCGTGGGCGCCGCAACCTCAACGTTTTTCCACCTTCGCGTGTCATGTGGTCGGCCATGGACGAAACGGACAGCGAGCTGGTGCACTCCGTGCGGCGCGGGGATCGCCGTGCCGCGGGTCGGCTCCTGGAGCGCTACCTGCGGGCCGCCCGTGCGGTCGCGCTCGCGGTGACCGGCGACGTGGCCGACGCGGAGGATGTCTGTCAGGATGCGTTCGTCATCGCCATCGAGCGGATCGCCCAGTGCCGCGATCCGGCCAGGTTCGGCGGCTGGCTGCTGCAGATCGTCCGGAACCACGCCAGGAATGTCGCGCGCTCGCCGGCACGCCGGCGGGCCGTGCCGCTCGACGAGCGGGAGCCTTCCCGCGGCCTGTCGCCGGTGGCCGAGCTGGACCGAGCGGAGCTGCGGGACCGGCTGCTCGCCGCCCTCGCGGAGATCCCCGAGCAGCACCGTGAGGTGATCCTGCTGCACGACCTGGAGGGATGGAAGCACCGCGAGATCGGCGAGCGACTGGCGCTGCCCGAAGGCACGGTTCGCTCGCACCTGCACCATGCGCGCCGGCGGCTGCGGCAGATCCTGGGAGAAGGAGAGAAGAGGCATGAGTGATTCGGAGCGCGTGGACCTGTCGCCGCTGGATCCCGAGAGGGACCCCGAGCGCTGGGCGCGGCTCGTGGCGACGACACGGCTCCGGGTGGAGGCGGTGCTCGACCAAACGGCCGGCACGCCGGGACCCCTGGAGCTGGTCGGCCTGTGGCTCCGGCCCATCGTGGTCGCCGCCGCGATGCTCACCGCGCTGCTCGGCGGCGCATGGCTCGCGCTCGACGACCGGAGCGCGGCCCTGGCGGACGCGTCCGAGGCCCGCCGCCTCGCCGCACTCAGCGACGAGTCGCTCGGCCGAGGCGTGCGGCCGACCGGAGCCCAGCTCCTGGTGGCGCTCCGGTCGCGGAGCGCGCCATGATCGGCTGGACTGCCCTGAGGAACCGCTGGAGCGCAGTCGGCCCCCGCCGCAAGGCGTGGCTCGCGCTGCTGCTGGTGTTCGCGCTAGGCCTCGCGGCGGGCGCGCTGATCGAGGACATGGCGGACGAGATCGACCGACCGCTGTTCACCGCCGGCGGCCACGACGATGACGACGATATCAGCGAGGAGGACCTCCTCGACGATCTGAGCCTGAGCCGCGAGCAGCGCGCGGCGATCGAGCGGGCATTCGATTCCAGAGAGGACCGCCTCGAGTCCTACTGGGAGGCACAGCTTCCCGAGCTCGAGACCCTGATCGACTCCAGCCGAGACGAAATCCGGGCCATTCTGACGCCCGAGCAGCGGGCGATCTACGACAGCCAACTCATGCGGTTGCGATCGGATTCGCGCCGCCAACTGGGAGAGGACGACGATGACTGACAAGACCCTGCTGTGTGGACTCGGGCTGGTGGCGGCGCTCGCCGCGAGCACCCCGCGGACCGCGGAGGCGCAGGTGCCGGGCACCTACCGGCTGGCCGAGATCGCCGGGAGCGCGCTTCCGGTCGAGGTCGAGAAGGAGTGGTCCTGCCGCGAGTCGGTCACCGAGGGCACGCTCACGCTCGGCGCCGACAGCCTCTGGAGCTTCCGGTTCAACAAGCACGAGGTCTGCGGGGCCCGGACGGAAGATGAGATCGAGCAGGAGGGCGGACGCTACAGCACGGAAGGCAACACGATCCGCTTCCACGATGACGATGATGACGACGACGATCCGGACGATGCGGACGACCAGGACCTCGACGACCTGGAAACCGCTACGCTCGGCTCGGACGGACGCCTCACGGCCCGCCTGGAGGACGGCGAGACGACGCTGGTATTCCGGCGGTAGCTACGCTCCGGGCTCGCCCTCCCAGAGCGGCGGATAGCGCAGGACGAACCCGGCGGGGCCGACCTCCAGGTCGGTCGTGAACTCCCCGCCGGAAGACTCGTAGCGGTAGGTGGATTCGCCGGTGCGCGCGTAGGTCTGGGTCAGGGCGTCCAGGGTGAGCTCGGGGAAGCGCAGCCACGCCGAGCGCACCTCGGCGCGCTCTCCCGGGTTCAGCGCCAATCGTCGGATGGGGATCGTGTTGGTGGCAGGGGTGAAGGCGAGATCGAGGTCCACGCACCCTGCCACCGTCGGCGCCGGTTGACCGTTGATGGTCCAGCGGCGCGCCGTGTCGGTGTACAACTCCACCTTGACCGGGTCCGCCCCGATCCAGCCGGTGACCCTGCCGTGCAGCGTGCGCCAGGCGGCGTCGCAGACGATATGGTACTCCAGGCGGCAGGTCCGCCGCTCGACGCCGAAGACTGCGGTCCCGCCCAGCTGCCAGAAGGGGGCGTGGTGAACCAGGCGCGCCGCATCATGACCTGGGTGGTCGAGGCGTCGCCAGAGCACCGTGTGCACCGGACTCACGCCCGAGTCCGCCCTTCGCGGCCCGCCACCTCCGACAGCAATCGGAGCTCGGCCGCGTACGCCGGCCGGAGGAAGGCCGGGGCCAGCACGCTCTCGATCCACCCTCGTATGCCCGCACGACGATAGGCCGTGGCGATGGTGACGAGCGAGCTCCGGCCGTCCGGTTGGGATGCCACCGTGAACCCGGTTTCGGTCCCCTCGTCGGTGGTCTCGACCAGCGTGCGGCCGGGCGCGGGTTCGGTGATCGTGGCCTGTATGTCGCGGGTGCTCCGCCCCACCACTATCTGGAAGGCGATGCGAGTACCCGCGCCCGTCCCTCCCTCGAGAACCCTCAGGTTCCTGAAGTAGCGGGGTGGGAGAATAGCAGGGTGGCCGACCCGGTAGTCCGCCAGAATGCCGTAGACGATCTCCGGCGGCGCCGGAATCACGGCCGACGCCGTCACACGGACGTGTGGCACGGGAGCTTTCTCTCTGCTGATGCGGTTCTGGCCCGTCTCATGCAGGTGACTAGGAGACTCGTCGGAATTCGGGTCCGGCGGGCGCAGCAGTGTGGCGCTTTGCACTCTTCCCTGCCCAGCGCACGAGACCGGCGACCTCGTATTCCAGACCGGTAGCCCGTGCGACGAACGGATGGTTCGATGACTTCGCTCCTGCAAGCTTCCTGGGCGGCAGCCGTGACGCTCGCCCTCTACGCCTTCTACTGCTACTGGGAAGCGGGCCGCGCCGACCTGGCCGCCAACTACCGCCATCTGCTCGCCGGGCAGCCGGACTCGGGGCTGACCAGCGTCAGTGGAGCCACCTACCGCTCCCGTGCCCGGTGGGCCGGAGTGGGGTCGCTGCTGCTCGCACTGGGATCCCTCGTCATCGCCCTCTGAGCCGCCGCTCCGAACCGCCGCCCTCCGCGGCGTCGCGCCCTCACTCTCCGTCGTGCGCCCCCGCCCGGTGGTCCATCCGCTGAAAGGCGAGGAATCGGTGGATCGCCTCGACCGCTGAGCTGTCCGCGGTCTTCAGCCGTAGTGCCCCGCCCCGCGGCAGACTCTCCACCACATAGCTGATCGCCGTCCGCTTCGCCGCCATCACCGCCGTACCGGGCACCGCACGTGCGTGCACGAAACCCGGAACCGAGAAATCCCCCGCCGCAAACGCTCGGGAGATCTCATGCATGTGAGCCAGGATTCGGGCGCGCCCCGCACTGTCCACCACGTCGCGCTGCAGCTCGATTCTCCCGCCGTCGGGCAGAGGCTGGAAGACGTGGGAGGACGTGTACTGGTCTACCCCCATGGCCTTGTGCCCTCGCTCCTGCACGGCGGCGAATTCGCTGTCCGCGGCCGCCTCGGCCCGCCGGGTGCTCGCGCGATCCGCGCTCCCCTCCGGCGCGGGGGCGCAGCCGCAGGCCAGCGCAGCGCCCACGAGCATGACGGACGGCGGCATGCACCGGCCGCTCACCTGCCCACCCTCCTGCGACCCCGCCGCGGCCCGCTCGCGACGTCCTGCCACAGACGCTTGAGCAGCTGGATCTGCCCCGTGTGATAGGCGTCGTGCATCGCGATGCCGACGAGCAGCTCGCCGTAGGTCCATTGCCTGGAGCTCGGCGGGCGGCGCGGGAGGTTCCCGGCATCGACCCGCAGCGCGGCTTCCACCAGCCGGTCGTGCTCGGCTCGGAGCAGCGCGACGTCGGCCGCCCAGCTCCGCTCGTCCGGCCGCGCCGGCGGTTGAGGCCAGTTGGAGGGGTTGCGGGGGAACGAGCCGCGGGGGCTGCCGTCGAGCAGCCGGCGGACCGCGTACTTCCAATAGGCGATGTGCAGAGTGAGTGCCCAGACGCTCTTCCGTCGCGGCCCCGGGCTCCACCAGGCCTGCTCGGCCCCGACGCCTCGCAGGGCTCCGTGAGGCGTGGGGCCGCCGTGCCACCCGCGACGACCCGACGCGGGCTGGACCGCCTCGGCGAGCAGCCTGATCGACTCATCGGCCATAGTGGTCCTCCAACGTCCGGCTCTGGTCTGAGGATACGCGTCGGGGCCGAAACGCGAAACGGCTGGTGTATGTTTCGGACATGTGGCGTTTCATCCGGCGGGCGGCCCTGCTCTTCTGGCGGGCGGTGCGGCTCAGATGCCCGCAGTGCGGCGGTGAACCGATCTTCGAGTCGTGGCTGCGCACGCGGTCACACTGTCCGCGGTGCGGTCTGCCCATGGAACGCGGCGAGCAGGGCTACCAGGTCGGGTCCTACATGTTCAACATCATCGCCGCCGAGCTGATCTTCGCCGCGATATTCCTCGGTGTGCTCCTGGCCACCTGGCCCGACCCGCCGTGGGACCTCCTGCTGTACGGCGGCATGGGTCTGATGCTGATCATGCCGTTCCTGTTCTTTCCCTTTTCCAAGACCCTGTTCCTGGCATTCGACCTGACGTTCCGCCCCGCCTCGCCCGAGGAGCTAGCGCCCGTGGAAGCCCCGCACCGCGCCTGAGGCGGAGAGCTCAGACTCCGCTACGGTCGCATGGCACCGCGGGCGACCGCCAGCTCGGCACGCCTGCCGTCGCCTCCCTTCATCGCCTCGAGATAACTGCCGTACCATGCCGCGGCGGCACGCCGGTCGCCCGCCAGCTCGGCCGCCCGGCCGGCGCCGAAGAAGCTCCGCGCCCGGCCCGGCTCCCGCGCCAGCGCCATGCGGTAAGCCGCGAGCGCCTCCTGGTATTGCCCCGCGGCTAGGAGCATGTCCGCCTGCAGCTCGCGAGCGGGGAGAAGCTCGGCGGGTGTGACCGGGTGCTTGTCGGTGACGTCCTCGCTGTCCGCGGCGACCGCCGCGAGCGCGAGCCCCCCTGTCGTGTCACCCGACTGGAAGAGCATCCAGGCTCGCGCCGCGTCCCGCTTGATGGCCGCGACGCGCGACCAGTAGGGCTGCTCCCCGCGGGCAAGATCCCGAACGATCCCGTCGAGCGCCTCCACCTCCGCACGCGCATCGGCCGGACGACCGCTCCGCGCCAGGCCGAGCGCGCGGGTGAAGCGGCGCAGCATCGCGGCGACGCCACGCTCCTCGGACGAAGGTGCCGGGAATGCCGCCGCCTCGCCCCAGTCGCCGCGCTCGAGCGGGATGCGGGCAGCCATGGCGGTGCCGTTGTAGTTGGCGACCAGCGCGTCCTGGGAGAAGACGACGTTCAGCTCTGCGCCGGTCGCGGCGGCACGCCGGGCGGCCGAGTCCTGCCCGCGCTGGAGGTAGCCGTACACCGCGTAGTCGAGGGCGTGCAGCTCGTGGGGACTGGGCCCCGCTGCGCCGGTCGACCGGGCGTGCGCGATCCCGGCGTCGAACGACTGCCAGTTGGCCGCCACGGTCTCGTCCCAGAGGCCGAGCCGGACGAAGATGTGCGACGGCATGTGCTGCGCGTGCGGGGCCGCGGGGGCGATGCGCGTGTAGCGGCGCGCCGCCTTCAGGCCGAGCGAGGCCAGCGCCGGCGAGTCGGTGGAATGGATGATGTAGTGCGCGAGGCCGGGGTGGTCGGGATGGCGCTCGTAGAGCGGGTCCAGCAGCGCGATCGCGCGCTTCTGCTGGGCGAAGGTGGTGTCGGTCCGCGGAGCGGTGGCCACCAGAGCCAGCGCGTGGTAGATCGTCACCTCGACATCCCGCGGGAAGCTCCGGTGCAGCCGGGCCAGCGTGTCCGCGTAGGTCTGCAGGCGGGCGGTGTTCGAGACAGCCGGCGCGCCCCGGTACAGCGCCGCCGCAGCGTTGACGAAGCCCTGCTCACGCGGGGTGCGGAGCGGCCGGGCCGTGGCGAGCGCGGCCGCGGCCGCCCCGCGCGCGAGCGCCTCGCCCGTCGGCCCGCCGGCAAAAGGATTGCCCCAGGCGTTGAGCGCGCGCCCCCAGTGCGCCATCGCGCAGGTGGAATCCGCCTCGAGAACCGCGCTGAAGGCGCGCTCGCCCTCTTCCCACCAGAACGAGTGGAGCACGGCCATCGCGTGCTCGAAGCGCCGCTGCGCCTCGGCGGAGCACGACACGGGAAAGCTCACGCGGCCGAGCCCGCCGAGCGCGTGACGGTGCGTTCCTTCCTCTTGGGCGGCCGTGGGTGCCGGCACCGCGAATCCGATGAAGACCAGCAGCGCGATGAGGAAAGGGAGGAGCGAAGGGGGACGGAGCGCCATAGGACCTCCGGAGAAAGAGGGCGCCTCCATCGGCGCCGCTCGCAAGCTACGGGTCGCGCCGGCGGGCCCAACCTACGCGGCGGTGGCCTCCTCGAGGCAGCGGCGCACTTCGGCCAGCAGGAGATCGGCGGGAAAGGGTTTGTGGAGCACGCCGCAGGGAAGCGCGATGCCGCGCTGCTCCAGCTGGACGGTGCCGTAGCCGGTCATCAGGATGACCGGCAGCCTCGGGCATTCGGTGGACAGGGACTGGAGCAGCTCCACCCCGTTCATCCGGGGCATGACGACATCGGAGAGCACCGCGGCAGGCTCGACCAGCCCGTCCCGTATCAGCCCCAGGGCTTCGGCGCCGTCCGTCGCTTCGCCGATGCCGTAGCCCGCCTCGCGCAACACGCGAGCGGCAAAGCCTCGGACCGCCGGCTCGTCGTCCACGACGAGGATACACCTACTACCGCTCACTCGACGATTTCCTGATGGGGATGCGGAAGGGTAATCAGCCCCGCGGTGGTGCGACAGGCCCGCCCTCAGAGCGCGCGGGCTCGGAACCGACCCAAAGGTGAGCAGCGGGTGAGGAGACTCCCGATCCCACCCCTGCGGCCGTGGGGCCAGAGAGCACCCGGACCGCGAGGATTGCCGGCAACAACAGACGGTGGGGTCGATGCGGCTACTGCGCGCTTCCGCTATTGACGGGTTCGATGGACTCTACGCCGTGAAGGGGTTCGATATCCCTTTAATAAGTTGGATGATATTACCTGGCGCAAACCCTGTGATGTACATTGCTTACGTAATTGAGGCGTAATTCAACTGAGCCGCATACGCCTCACCCTGGTGCACGGCTCCCCAGTTCCCCCACGCCACAATCACTGGGCGTGCGACACGCGCCTCAGCGGCCTTCGACGTGGAGCAGCCTGGTCCGGTGCTTGAGTGTGCGAACGGCCACGCAGAGCATGAGCGTGGCCGCCAGCGCCGTTCCCCAGACGGGATCGAGCGCCAGCCGGCCAGTGGAGGCGTGATCACGGGCCACTTCCAATGCGGTGAGCGAGGCGGTGAGGGCGAGCAGGCTGGAATGCTCGCGGCGCAGGACGGTGAGCAGCGAGAACGGCACCTCCGGGGGCCGCCATCGCGAGAGGCGTGGCAGAAAGGCGGGCGTGCTCGACGCCCAGGCCTCGTACTCCGTCCCGAATCGCCGCCGGAGGAATTCCTCCTCCGCGAACATGATGCGCTCGTAATAGAGCCAGAACACCAGGCTCACGATGACCGGCGCCCACCAGGCCCGGGGGAACGCGGCCACGCCGAGCCACATGAGGTAGTTGCCCAGGTAGAGCGGATGGCGTACCACGGAGTAGAGCCCCGTGCGGTTGAGGGACTCGGCCTGCGGGCGGGCAAGGTTTCGGCACGAAGTGTCGCGCGGCACGAAGCCGGCCGTCGCGACCCTCACCGATAGCCCGCTCAACGCGAGTGCGACGCAGAGGCCGTCCCAGGCGAGGTCGAGCGGGCCGCCCGCGGCGGGAGGGGCGCCTCCCGCGGCGATGAGGAGCATCGGGAAGAGCAGCAGCGGCAGGTAGCCTCGGCGGCGAAAGAGCCACTTGCCGCTGGCCTCGAGCTCCTCACGCAGGCCCACTGGTGTACCCGTCAGCCCTCGAGGTCCGATACCCGCTCGATGATGCGGCCGACCAGCCCGTAGCGCAGGGCCGCTTCGGCGCCCAGCCAGAAGTTCCGGTGGGTGTCCTCCTCGATCCGCTCCAGCGGCTGGCCCGTCTCGCGCGCGAAGATCCGGTTGAGCCGGTCCCGCATCCGGAGGATCTCACGTGCCTCGATGTCGATGTCGCTGGCCGTGCCCCCGGCGCCGCCGGCCGGCTGGTGCAGCAGGAAACGGGTGTTGGGGAGACAGAAGCGCTGGTCCCTCGGCGCCGCCACGTAGATGAGGGCACCGGCGCTCGCCACCCACCCCGTCCCGATCATGCGCACGCGTGGCCGGATGAAGCGGACGAGATCGTGGATGGTGTCGCCCGCCTCCACGTGCCCGCCCTGGGAGTTGATGTACACGGTGATGTCCGAGTCGGACTCGGCGGCGAGGGCGAGAAGTTGGCCGGAGACGGTGGCGGCGAGCTTCTGGGTGATCTCCCCGCTGATGATGATCGTACGGGCCCGGATCAGGCGCTCGCCGATCGGATCGGCGACCGCGGTGGGTGGGCTCTCGGGTTCGTGCTGGCGGAGCATGGGGTTTGCGCTCTCCACAGGTTGTCGGTTCGACTGAACTCTAACGCTGCCGGTCCCGCCGCGCGCCGCCCGAGCGAGGCCGGAAAACTCTCACGAGATACCAGACCAGGGCGCCGCCGATGACCGCCCAGCTCACCCATCCGACGTAGCGGTCCACCGCGGGGAACTGGCTGCCCAGCGCCATCCCTGCCAGGCCGAGCCCGGTGGTCCAGATCGCGGTCCCGACCGTGGAGAAGAGGAGGAACGGGGTCGCAGGCATCCGGCCGAGGCCCGCCGGAAGCGAGATCAGGGTGCGGACCACGGGGACCAACCGTCCGAGCAGCACACTCGACCTGCCATGGCGCTTGAAGAATCGCTCCGCCCGCTCCACGTCCGGGGAGCAGATGGTGAGCCAGCGGCCGTGCGCGTCCACCCAGGACAGCAGCGCGTCTCGCGGCACTCGCCGGCCGACGGCATACCACGCGACCGCGCCCAGTACGGAGCCGACGGTCCCTCCCACCAACGAACCGGGAAGACTCACATCCCCGCGCGCGGCCAGGTACCCGGCGAGCGGCATGATCAGCTCCGAGGGGAGCGGTGGGAACAGGTTCTCCAGCAGCATGAGAATGCCGACGCCCACAGGACCGAGCGTCTGTACCGCATCGAGAATCAGGTCCTGCACCGCTCACCTCGCCGGCCGGGGATGCGAACCGGAAAGGTAGCGTCACCCTTCCGGGAGACGACCCCCTCGATGGTCCCCGCCGCTCGCCACCGCGTGCAGCGCCGCGAACTCACGCACCAGGTCCGGCAGCTGATAATGGGCGTTGAGGCCGCTCGGGTTCGGCAGTATCCAGAGTTCGGCGCTTTCGAGCCGCTCCCCCTGCCGGCCGACGGTCGCCGAGGGTCGGGCGAAAGCGGTGCGGTACGCGCCGACGCCGAGCACAGCGACCCAGGCTGGCGAGTATCGCCGGGCCAGGCGTTCCAGACGGCGCCGCCCCGCCCTCAACTCCTCGCGGGTCAGCTCGTCGGCGCCAGCAGTGGCGCGCGCCACGAGGTTGGTGATCCCGTAACCCCGCTCGAGCAGCAGGTGCTCCTCCGCGGGCGCGAGGAGTCGATCGGTGAACCCGGCCGCACGCAGGGCGGGCCAGAAGCGATTGCCCGGGCGAGCGAAGTGGTGTCCGGTTGCGCCGGAATAGAGACCCGGGTTGATGCCGCAGAAGAGCACCCGCAGGCGGGGAGCGACCAGGTCGGGGACCGTGCGACCCGCCGCCGCGAGCAGCTCGGCCCTGGTGGGCCGGGGCGGCACCACGCCCACGCGCTATGCCCGGGAGCGTCTCAGGAGACGCCGCAGGCCGGAGCCGACGCCGGCGCCCAGCAGCGCGAGCAGCGAGTACAAGGCCAGCAGCATCAGACCGAGTGGCCACATGCCGCCACTCCCCGGCTCGCTCAGCGCTCTCCCGAGCAGCACGAGGGCCTGGCCGGTGAAGACGCCCACCGCGACCTCGCCCCAGTGCGCCGGAACGAGAAAGCCTCCGAGGAGCCCCGCGCCCAGCAGTGCGGCCGGGTAGTACATGCCGGGCGCGTCCCATGGCTCCGCCCGGCCGGTGATGGTGGCGGAGAGAAGCCAGATGCATGCGCCGAGGGCGAGCCCGGCCGGGAGGCCGGTCGAGATATAGATCGGGCGTGCGGGTTTCGGCCCGGTCACGAGGCGAGCCTCAGGCGTCCTCCGATGCGTCGGCACTGCGATCGGGATCCTCGAGGGTGGGCACGGTAGGCGGAACGAGATGCGTCACCCGGACGGGCACGAGTTCGGCGAGCGCGCTCGCCACCAGGGAGCGGTGGCAGTGCGCCGGGTCGGTCTCGAAGCAGAGCAAACAGACCCGGCTGCCGGACCGCACGACGTCCGCCAGCGCCTCGAGCTCTTCGCGCGCGCCGGGGGTGGCCAGGTGCGCCTGGAAGATCTCCCGCATTTCCTCGTGCCGTCCCGCCCGGGCCGCCGCTCGTCCCGCCGCAGGCGTTCCCAGGCCGCGCAGGTGCAGGTAATCGATGCCCGCGCCCTGAAGGTTGGCGGCCAGCGGCGTCTTGGAGAATCCCGGCCGGCGAGAGCTGGCGACCGCGCGGACATCCACCAGCAGCTCGACGCCGTGCCCCGTGAGTGCCCGCAGGAACGTGTGCACGGTAGCGCCCTGGTAGCCGATCGTCGCCAGGTCGGTCACCGCCGCGCGCCGCATCTCAGGCTTCGGACGGACCGGACTCGCGCGCGTGCTTGGCCCGGAAGCGAAGCAGATCCAGCGCCAGCAGGAGCCCGAGCAGGGCCACGCCCGCGCCGACCAGTTGCAGCAGATCGATGGCCGAGCGGGCGTGGGCCTGCTGTGCGATAGCCGTCTCGGTGAGGAGCCGCGTATTGAGTCCCGTCGGCGTCAAGGTGCCACGCTCCACGCCCTCGGCGTACGATCGCCACTGTCGAATGGTCTCCGGGGGAAGCTCCCGAACCCGGCCATGCTGCGCCCCCAGCACGGCGCCGAGGCCCACGCCGATCAACGCCACCGCCAGTATGATCCATCCGGTGAGGGCCCGGCGCACCGGCGCGGAGGCAGCCGCGCCGGAAAGCGGCAGGCCGCTCACCGCGGCGACCCGCTCGGCACCATGAACTCGCGAAAAAGTCTGGCCGCCTCGGGACGCGCGGCGCGCCCGGAGATCGTTGCCGCCTCTCCCTCGGCGCCGGACAGCAGGAGCTCCGCGGCGCTGCCCGGCTCGCCCACCACGAGGGCGGTGAGCCAGCGCTCCCCCTCGGCGACGGTGATCTCGGTGCCGTCCGGCAGGTGCGATTCCTGCGCGAAGACGCGCTCCACCAGCTCCGCCGACGCCGGCTCGATCCGTTCGCGCCCGTTGTCACAAATGCGGAGAATCATGGCTCCCTCCGGCTCACACGGCCGCCATCGCGCCGGGCGAGGAGGACAGCCCGTACCGCTCGCGCAATACGCCGAGGTGGTGGGTCACGTGGCCGACGATGATGTACGCGATCGCCCGAGTGCTGATGGACTTTCCGCTCGCCTGGCCGCGTCGCTCCCACGCGGCGGCCGGGAGGCCCTCCACCAGCTCGATGGTGCTCGCCCTCAGGGCTTGGAACTCCCGGAGGAGATGCGGCAGGGGACGGGCGTCGAATTCCGCCGGCGGCACATAGGCGTTCTCGTCGAACCCCGGCAGCGGCGTCGAGTCGGCCCTGGCGATGCGCAACAGTCGGTACGCGAAGATTCGCTCTGCGTCACAGAGGTGCCCCAGCACCTCTTTCACGCTCCACTTGCCGGGAGCGTAGCGCGTGCGGCCGCCCGCATCGTCCAGGGACGCGAGCAGGCGCTCCATCTCCCGGGGCTGGTCCGCGAGGTAGGTCCCGATCTGCTCGCCGGGGACCTTATCGATGTAGCCATGATAGAAGGCCGCGGACTCGTCCGGGCCGGGACGGGACAACGAAAGTGGACTCATGGATCACTCCCGAACCTGCGTGATGGCCTCTACCGGTGGCGGCCTGTGTGAAAAGGCCGGCGGTGTTCTCGCCAAATATGGCCTATCCCTCACTCACCCAGGAGATCCCCCACACTTCGACATCACCGCGGCGCGGCCGGATCTACCTTGGCATAACGGTCCGCGCCAAGGAAGTGCAGTGAGACATACGCCGTGTCACCCACCACCCAGCTGTCGTGCGGCTCGGCTGGGACGTAGAACAGATCCCCGGGACGCATCTCGAGAACCCTGTCCGCGAATGCCACCGTCGCGACGCCTTCCAGCACCAGCCCTACGTGCTCGACGGAGCATCGCTCGGCGCCGACCGTCGGACCGACGTGCTCGGACCACTTCCAGCCCGGCTGATAGGTGGCCCGACCGATCGTAAGCCCGCCGATGCGGACGAGCTCGAACCGGCCCTTCACCATCACGCGCACCTCGTCGGGTTGCTCGAAGCGGCGGAGAACGACGTCCAGGGGCGGACGGTCCTGCGGAGCGGGCATGGTGCGTCTCCTCTGCTAGGCTCGGTCCCTGCGGCCGGCAAGCACCACGGCCGTGGTGACGAGCCGGTTACCTGAACAGATCCCACCGAAGAAAGCTGACCCGCCAGCGGTCGTTGACCCTGCGCCAGCGAAGGTCGTACCTGGCGCTCACTCTGGTCCGTCCGTAGGTGAAGGTCCAGTCACCCTGCTCCACGAGGTACGCCCCGTCCGGCCGGATAGTGCGCGGCCTGAATGCGGAGCGGGAGACGCTCGACGAGAGCGCGAGACGCTGGAAGTAGGCGATCGCCGCGCTACCCCGGCGGGCCGTATCGGGAGCCGGCGGCCAGATCATCACGTCCGGCGCGAGAAACCGGCGGATGCCGGCGGAGTCTCGGCGGACGAACGCACCGGCCAGCTGCCAGCGGGGGGGCTGGTCCCCGACCGCCTGGGCCGAGAGCACGGCCGAGCCGGGTGCGAACAGGGGGACCGCACTCGGCATCGCCAGCCCGAGGATCAACCCGAGGTAGCGGCCACGACCACCTGGCTTCGGCACCGCTACTCCTTCCCCACCGCCGCAGCCTGCTCACGAAGCACCCGGACGGCGAGATCGATCGTCCGCCGATGGGTGCGGAACGCCAGCGCCGCCATCCGCAGTGTGAACCGCCCGTCGAGCATTGTGGAGGACAGAAACACCCTCCCATCTCGTCGCGAGCCGTCGACGATCGCGCGGTTGAGGGCGTTGGCTCGCTCGAGGCTCACGCCGGGGGGCGCCCACCGGTAGATCACGATCGACAGATCCGGCGGTGGGCCGACTTCGAAGCCCGCGCGCCGGATTTCTCCGTGAAAGTACCGTGCGAGGAGGAGCTTCTCCTCCAGGGCCGCGCGGAAGGGACCGGTGCCGAGCAGCATCAGGGGCAGCCACATGCGAAGGGCACGGAAATGCTTCGAAAGCTCCGGCGAGACATCGGCCGGCGAAAGCTCACTGGGCTCCCGCCGAGCATCCTGCATGTAGCTGCCGGAGTAGCCCTGGCTCGCCACCAGCGCCTCGGCGTCCCTCACCACCACGACGCCGGAGCCGTAGGGAAGGAACATGCCCTTGTGGGGGTCGAGCACCACGGAGTCGGAGCGCTCGATTCCCTTCAGCGCCGCGCGGCCGTGCTCGGTCAGGATGAAGAACCCGCCGTACGCGGCGTCCACATGAAACCAGCATTCCTCGCGTGCCGCGATGCTCGCGATGGCATCGAGCGGGTCCACCGCGCCCGTGTCGGTGGTTCCCGCGGCCGCCGCAACCAGCCATGGCCGCAGTCCCGCGGCACGATCCTCCGCGATGGCCGCCGCCAAGGCATCGGCGCGCATGCGGAACCCCTCGTCCATGGCCACGCAGCGGATGGGAGCCTCGGCCAGGCCGGCGATCCGAAGCGCCTTCTCGACGCTGTTGTGGGCCTGGGTCGTGAGGTACACGACTGCCGACCCGAAATCGGCGCTCCGAAGGCGATGGGCGTCCCGGGCCGCCACCACCGCGGTCAGCGTCGCGATGCTCCCGCCGGAAGCGATGCTGCCGGCCGCGGCGGCGGGATATCCCACGAGGTCCGCCACCCAGCGAACCAGCTGGTTCTCCATCCGGACCGGTCCCGGGCCGGTGAAGAAGATTCCCGCGTACTTGTTGCTGACCGCGGCGAGATAGTCCCCCAGTGCGGAGTGATAGATCCCGCCGCCCGGGATATAGGCGAGGTGGCCTCCCGAGGCGGTGTTGGCGCCGGGCCGCACCACCTCCCGCTCGAGCAGCTCGACCGCCGCGTCGAGGGGCATGCCCCCCTCCCGAATGGGATGGCCGAGCAGGCCCTCGCCCCGGCCGGCGAGCTCGTCGAAGGCCTTGAGGGTGCCGATGCGCCTGAGGAACCGCTCGGACGAGGCGATCACCGCGTCGCGGAGCCGCCGCCGTCGGCTGGCGCCGGGCTCGAGCGGACGGCTCTCGCGCTCCAGCTGCCTGAGCCGGGCGATCAGGTCCGGGTCGGGGCCGTCCGCCTCGGGCTCATTCACCGCGCATCCGCCGCTGTACCCGGCGCACCTCCGCCACGAGGGAGCGCGCCCGCTCCACCGGCACCCCTTCGCGGAACAGGGCGCGCTCGGCGTCCTCGTCGGACTTGCCCTCGGCGAACAGGTCCATCACGCGCCGCGTCAGGCGTATCGTCTCCTCCGGCCGCTCACCGCCGCCGAAAAGCTTGCGCCACCAGCTCATGATCTTTTGCGCCTCGCTCTTGCTTGCGTGTGGCAACCCCGCAGTCGGTGAGCCGAAGTCAGCCCAGAAGCCCCCGGAGGCGGGCCGCCCAGACCGGTGCGACCGACGTCACGATCAGGACCAGGATCCAGATCCGGCCCCGACTCACGTCGTAGTCCGCCAGGAGCTCCCCCCATGATTTGCCGAACGCGTAATGTCCGGCCCCGAACTCGAACGCGAGCGTGAGGCCCAGCCAGATCGCTCCCACTGTAAGCGCCTGACCGGCGGTGCGGGGACCGATCCAACCGATCGTGAGCCAGGTGGCCAGCAGAATGAGTCCCGAGAGCATGAGGGAGCTGATCGCCCGACCGACGGTGTCGCCGAGTAGCGGACTGAGCCAGGTGTCGCGGACCCCTCCGTTCAGCACGGCCAGCACCACGAGCAGACACCAGACGACGAGACCCCGGCCGATCATCCGGATGCAGCCGTTGTCACGATACCGTTAGGTTCCGCTCCATGCATCGGCCCCGCCTCGACCGACTGTCCGTCCGGCATGAGCCCGAGCACGGACGTTTCGTCGTTTCCCTTCCGGAGGGAGAAGCCGAGCTCCTCTACCGGCACGTCGCCGAAGACGTGCTCGATCTCCAGCACACCGAGGTGCCCCCGTCGGGTCGGGGTCAAGGCATCGGCGATGCGCTGGTGCATGCGGCCCTCGACCATGCGCGTGAGCGCGGCATGCGCGTGATGGCCACCTGCCCCTATGTGCAAGCCTGGCTGCGTAAGCATCCGGACGAGCGCCCCGCCTAGCACACCGCGATCCTCACCGGCTCGCCAGGTCGGGGAACTTCCGGGGCAGCGCCTCGATCAGCGCCCAGCCGCTGCCCTCCACGACCGGCTCCACCGAGAGCTCGTGGAAGTAGCGGTCGAGCACCGCCTCCCGCTCCTGGGCCAACGGTGGCCTGCAGTAGTCCTCCTCCTCCCACACGAGTTTGCCGTCGGGCAGGCGGCGTGCCCGCCGGAGGGAATACGAGAGCGCTCTGCCGAATGGCCGCAGTCCCGCAAACTCGTCGCGCTCGAGCCGCTCCAGGAGGTCGGTCATGAGGTCCTCGCGGGGCGAGGCGGTCACCAGGTAGTGGGCCATGAGGTCGCCCTCAAATGCGGGAATACTCGTGCACGGTCAATTCGCTCACCACGTCGCCGGTGTGTCGGATCCCCTTTGGCTCGATGAGCATCAGGTGCACCTCCTCCGCCGCCACCGGCCGGTGCTCCAGGCCCTTCGGGATCACGGCCATCTCACCGGGCCCGAGGGTGACGGCACCGTCTCTGAGCTCGATCACGAGGGTTCCGCGCAGCACGAAGAAGAGCTCGTCCTCCTCGGCATGGCTGTGCCAGACGAACTCGCCCTGCACCTTGACCAGCTTCACGTGGCTGCCGTTCAGGTCCGCCACGATCTTGGGGCTCCATCGGTCGTGGAAGCGGTTGAGCTTGTCCGCGAGATTGATCTTGGTGACCACGGCTTGCTCCGGGTGCGGGTGAACGCGGGCGGGGCGCCAGTCTCAGGGGCACATGGTCAAATGTATCCCGGAGTTCCTCTCGCCCGAACCGCTCCGTGTCCCCACTCCTCGATGGTGGCCCAAACCTCTCGTGAGAGCGCGATGCCCCGCGGGAACCGGGACGAGAACTCCGCACGCAGTCGCGGCGCGTCTTCCGCCAGGTACCGATCGAGATCGGCCTGATCCGGTGCCTCGTAGCGCACGCGGTAGCGACCGGGCCTCGAGCGCGTGAAGGCAGCGGCTCGAAAGCAGCCCGTTTCGAGCAGTTCCGGGATGTGCACCTCGCGCATGTAGCGCTCGTAGTCCTCGATCAGATCCGCTTCGACGTCGGCCGTAATCTCGTAAGTGACCATTATGCGTCCTCCGCCGGCATCGGGTCAGCACCGTCGACCGGTGAAGACCACCCTGCCCCATGGGTCGGCGTCGCTCCGGGCGGTCAGACCTGCTTCCTCCAGCCAGGTCAGCCACTGCGACCGGGAGAACAAACCCTCCACGTGCCGATCGTGCTCGGCCGTCACCGTGCCGTCAGGCGAGCGCAGCAGGAAGGCGTAGTCCACCAGGTACGTGTGGTCCGTGGGATCGGGGTCCCAGGTCCACTCGAGGTAGCGGAGTCCTCGCCCGTCAGGGGCGTCGCGGCCACCGTGATCGGTACCCGCCTCGAAGGTCTCGCGGACGTGATCCGGCAGGACCGCCACGCGCCCGCCGGAACGGCAGTGAACGGCCACGGTGCGCAACGTGTCGCGCACCGCGTCGGGCTCGGTAGCGTAGACGATCGCGTCGTGAACCAGGACGAGGTCGAAGAGGCGACCCAGCCGGAGCGAGCGCATGTCGCCCACCAGGTGCTCGCACTCCGGGTTGACTCGCCGGCTGACCGCCAGCATCGCGGACGACTTGTCGGTAAGGGTGAGGCGGAACCGCCGCTTGAGGTGGAACGCGAGACTGCCGCCCCCCGCGCCCAGCTCCAGCAGAGTGGCGCCTTCCGGAAGGTCGTCGGCCTCGAGCCTGCGGACGAGGTCCTCCGCCTCCTCCGCGTATTCCTCTGGAGGGGAGAGAAGCGGCCACCACGCGGCGAGATCGCCGTAGAGCCGCTGCCCACCGGTCTCGCCTGCTCGAGCGCTCATGCCTGCCGCGTGAGCTCCGTGGTCCAGTTGGTCTCCCAGCTCTTCCCGCCGTCGGCCGAATAGGCCTGCTCCCAGCGGCACGCGTCGGGACCTTCTACGATGAAATCGGCTGAAGATGTGTCTTCCTTTCCGCTGGCCACTTCCGTCGCAGGTCGGCTCAGGGGTGCGCGGGAGCGCAGGCCGCCGCCCGGGCCAGGAGCAGCTCGCGCTCCCGAGTGTTTCGGGTGAGCGACGCCGCGCGCTCGAACTCCTCCCGCGCCTCGTCGGACCGGCCGAGCCGGACCAGGAAGTCGGCCCGTACGCCGGGCAGGAGGTGATAGCGCCTGAGCGATGGCTCGTCCCGGAGCCGCTCCAGGATTTCGAGCCCGGCGGCCGGTCCGTCGGCCATGGCCACAGCCACCGCCCGGTTCAGCTCGACGATCGGCGAGGGAGCGACTCGGGCGAGGTCCTGATACAGTGCCGCGATGCGCCTCCAGTCGGTCTCGTCGGCGGTGCGCGCCCGCGCGTGGCAGGCGGCGATGGCCGCCTGGAGGGTGTACGGTCCCGGCGCGCCCCCGAGCACCTCGGCGCGCTCCAGTGCGGCCAGGCCGCGACGGATCAGGAGCTGATCCCACCGCCCGCGGTCCTGGTCGAGCAGCAGCACGGGCTCGCCCGACGGCCCGATGCGCGCTCGCAGGCGCGAGGCCTGGATCTCCATCAGCGCCACGAGCCCGTGGGCCTCGGCCTCCTCCGGTGCGAGCTCCGCCAGGATGCGGCCCAGCCGCAGCGCATCCTCGCAGAGCGCCGGCCGCACCCAGTCCTCGCCCGCCGTGGCGGAGTAGCCCTCGTTGAAGATGAGGTAGACCACCTCGAGAACGGACGCCAGGCGCGCGGCGATCTCCTCGCCCCGGGGCACTTCGAACGGCACCCGAGCCGCGCCGAGCGTCCGCTTGGCCCGCACGATGCGCTGAGCCACGGTTGCTTCCGGCACGAGAAACGCCCGCGAGATCTCCTGGGTGGTGAGACCGCCGAGCAGCCGGAGCGTGAGCGCCACGCGTGCTTCGGTCGAGAGCACGGGGTGGCAGGTGATGAACATGAGCCGCAGGAGATCGTCGCCGACCTGGTCGTCGATCGCGGCGTCCAGATCCGGGATCGAGGCCGCGTGCCGCGCCTCCAGCTCGTGACCGAGCTGGTCCTCCTTTCGCTGGTGCAGGGTTCGCCGGCGGAGCAGATCGATCGCGCGATGCTTGGCCGTGGCCATGAGCCATGCGCCGGGTTTGTCCGGCACGCCCGACTGCGGCCACCGCTCCAGCGCCGCCACGAGGGCGTCCTGGGCAAGATCTTCCGCGAGTCCGACGTCGCCCACCATCCGGGTGAGGCCGGCGATGAGCCGAGCGGATTCGATCCTCCAGACCGCGTCGATGGCGCGGTGGGTATCGGTGGCGGTCACGGCTACCAATCAGATCGCCTCCTCGCTCCGATGCAAGACGACCGCGGGGCTGCCGCCCCCATCCCTTCGATTGGCGAGGGCGGGATCCGAAGTCCGCGCGTCGCGCGTCCAGCCGGATCAGCGACGCTTGCGGAGGGGCGGACGGCACGCCAAACTAGCCTGCACTTCTGGAAGGAGGAGGGATGAGCGGAGTACGAGTGCTGGTCGGCACGCGAAAGGGCGGGTTCGTCCTCACGGCCGATGGAAAGCGGGACCGGTGGGAAGTGTGCGGGCCTTACTTCGCCGGGTGGGAGATCTATCACATGCAGGGCTCGCCGGCCGATCCGAACCGGCTCTACGCCTCGCAGTCGAGCGGGTGGTTCGGCCAGGTGGTGCAGCGCTCCGACGACGGGGGGAACACGTGGGAGGCGGTCGGGAACGAGTTCGCCTACGACGGCGTGCCCGGAACGCATCAGTGGTACGACGGCACGCAGCATCCCTGGGAGTTCGCGCGCGTCTGGCACTTCGAGGCCTCGCCGACGGACCCCGACACGGTCTACGCCGGGGGCGAGGACGCAGCGCTCTTCCGCTCGACCGACGGGGGCCGCACCTGGCGGTAGCTCTCCGGGCTACGCAAGCACGACTCGGGGCCGCAGTGGCAGCCTGGCGCCGGCGGCATGTGCCTCCACACGATCGTGCTCGACCCGGCCGATCCCGCGCG
>DATABZ010000316.1:0-4222 GCA_036259315.1 Gemmatimonadales bacterium
GACCGTGCCGTACGACGGTGAGGACAGCTTCTCGATCGGCTACAAGCACATCACCGAGCCGGTGCCGACCCCGCAGCTGATCACCGCCGACGAGCGGCGGCTGTTCGAGGTCATCAAGCGGATGCTGATGAAGGATCCCGCAGACCGATTCCAGAGCTGCGAGGAGCTGGTCGCGTCGCTCCAGGGCCAGCCGATCGCCGCGGCGGGGAGCGTGCGGGCGTCGGTCGCCGCCGCGGGCGTAGGCGCCGGGGCGGGCACGTCGGTGCCGAGCCCCGTGCTCGGCGGGCCGGCGTTGATCGTGAGCCAGCCGACCACGCCGCTGGATTCTCCCCTGGTGAACCGGCGGATGACCCCGCGCGAGCGGCGGGACGCGCCCCGGCGGGTGGCCGACCGCTCGGTCGCGATGCGGAGAGCGACCGGTGGGCTCGGCTGGCTCTGGCTGACGCTCGCGATCGCGGGAGGGGTGGGCGGGGCCACGTACTACTACAGCAAGCGGGGCTTCGCGCCTTTCGCCGCGGCCGCGGCGGGCGATTCGACGCTCTCCCACGCGGACTCCGCGTTCGTGGCCGGCGGCAGCACGACCGACACCCTGTTCACGCCCGGTGCCGGGCCGCCGCCCCGGCCGAGCGATTCCGCGGCGGCGCCTGTTCCTCGCACTGGAGAGCAGGGGTCTTCCGGAGCGCGGACGCCTCGCGCCGGAGAGCAGACCGGTGGCGCCGATGAGCGGACGCCCGGCACCGCGACGTCGGCGCCCGAGTCGGGCTCCGCCGCACCGTCCGCGGCCTCCGCGGCACCGGTCCGGCCGCCTGCCAACGCCCGTCGCACGCCGCCCCGCGCAACGGCGCCAGCGCGTGCCGTCGCGCAGACCAACGACAGCGGAAGCGTGCGACTCGTCGGGCTACCCCGCGGCTCCACGGTGCTGATCGACGAGCAGCCGGTGCTCGAGCCGGTCACCCGTCTCACCGCCGGCGCACACGTGCTCGCGGTCTCCGCTCCGCGGTTCAACTTCTTCACCGACACGATCGTGATCCGGGCCGGCGACACCCTCGAGCTGACGCCGGAGCTTCAGCCCATCGGCGCGCCGGTGCAGGCGGTCCGGTCGTCCGCGCCGTCGCCCACGCCTGCGGGTTCCGCAGCAGCGCAGCCCGCACCGGCTCAACCTGGAGAGGCGCAGTCCGCGCCGCCGCAGCCCGGAGAGGCGCCGGCCGAGCCGGTGCAGTCCGGGCCGGCGCAGTCCGAACCCGCGCGACCCGCGGCGAACCGCTGCGCGCCGGGCCCCGGCTACAACGCGGAGGGCTGTTTCGACGAGCGGCCGAAGCCCGTCGAGCCTCCGTTCGTGCCGCGCCCCGATGGGCTGACCGGCGAGCCGCGGCCGTCGCAGCTGTGGGTGAAGGTGTCCACCGAAGGGCGCACGGTGGACATCCAGGAACTGCGACCGTCGGACGACCCCGCCTTCGAGCGCGCGGCGCGCGACTTCGCGTGGAGCGTCACTTGGCACCCGGCGTTGAAGGAGGGCGCCCCGGTCGAAGCATGGACCCAGATGCTCTTCCCGCCCCAACCTCACCAGTAGCCCGCCTGCCCGCCGTTCACCCCACCGCCTGGATCGCCCCGACCGCCGCCGTCATGGGAGACGTGACGCTGGAGGCGGAGTCGAGCGTCTGGTATGGGTCCGTGCTTCGGGGCGACATGGCGCCTATACGCGTCGGTGCTCAGAGCAATATCCAGGACGGCACGGTCGTCCACGTCGACGAGGGCGTGCCCTGCAGCGTGGGCGCACGAGTCGGGGTAGGGCACAGGGTGATCCTCCACGGCTGTACGGTGGAGGACGAGTGCCTGATCGGCATGGGGAGCGTCCTGCTGAACGGCGTGCGGATCGGAACGGGCAGCGTGGTGGCCGCCGGGGCGGTGCTTCCGGAGGGCATGGAGGTGCCGCCGCGCTCGCTCGTGATGGGAGTGCCCGCCCGCATCGTGCGGTCGGTGGACGAGCGGCTGGTGCGCCGAATCGCCGAGACGTGGGCCCACTACGTGGAGCAGGCTCGGGTCCACCGGAGCGGCCGCTATCCGATCCATCCCGCCTCGATTTGATCCTCGATTCGGTCCTTCCGTCACACTCCATTCGGTCCTGCCGATCAACGCCATTCTGACTCTCCCGCGCGGCGCATTTTGACTTCCCGCCAGGGCGTTCGGTCCTCTCGCGACGATCCACATTCGTGCACGTTTTCAACACTTTGCACACCCGCCGACCGCGTCGTGCACGACCCGAATCGACCCTGTTATTTTTGTGATGTGGAGATCAGAATCGCGCGCAGCAATGCGGCTTTTTGCGGCTATTGTGCCCCCTTCCCGCTTGACCTAGCTTGGCCTTCCGCTGTTCGCGGACTCGAGGTCATCGTGGCAGTGGTGAACGCACGCATTCCACTCTCGTCTCACCCATTTCTTCGCAAGCGGGGAGCAATATGAAAACGTCCACCCCACGGGACGCGGTTCAGCTATCGCCCAACGCCGTCACGGTACTCGAGAAGCGGTACCTGATGAAGGACGACGGCGGCAAGCCGGTGGAGACACCGAGCGACCTGTTCTGGCGGGTGGCGCGCACGGTCGCGGAGGCCGATCGGAAGTACGGCGCGTCGGAGGCGGAGGTGGAGGAGGCCGCGCGCGACTTCTACGACACCATGGCCACCCGGCTCTTCATGCCCAACTCGCCGACCCTGATGAACGCGGGCCGCCCCCTCGGCCAGCTCTCCGCCTGCTTCGTGCTGCCGGTGGACGACGCGCTCTCCAACGGCAAGAGCGGGATCTACGACACGCTGCGTGCCATGGCCCTGGTGCACCAGTCGGGTGGCGGCACCGGGTTCAGCTTTTCGCGGCTCCGGCCCAAGAACGACATCGTGCGGTCCACGATGGGCGTCGCCTCGGGCCCGGTCTCCTTCATGAGCCTGTTCGACGCCTCGACCGACGTGGTGAAGCAGGGCGGCACCCGGCGCGGCGCCAACATGGGCATCCTGCGGGTGGACCATCCCGACATCATGGAGTTCATCACCTGCAAGGACGACACGACCAAGATCACCAACTTCAACATCTCGGTCGCGGTCACCGACAGGTTCATGGAGGCGGTCGAGAAGGACGAGGACTACGACCTGATCCACCCCAAGACCGGCAAGGTCACCGGCCGGCTCCACGCGCGGGACGTGTGGGAGAAGATCATCCACGGCGCCTGGAAGACCGGCGAGCCGGGCGTGTTCTTCGTGGACAAGGCCAACTACTACAACCCGGTCCCCCACCTCGGCAGCTACGAGGCCACCAACCCCTGCGGCGAGCAGCCCCTCCTCCCGTACGACGTCTGCAATCTCGGCTCGATCAATCTCGGCGCCTTCGTCCGGAACGGCGAGATCGACTGGAACGCGCTGCGCCGCGTGGTGCACGTCACCACCCACTTCCTCGAGAACGTGATCGACGCCAACCAGTACCCGCTGGAGGAGATCACCGAGCTGGCCCAGCGGATCCGCCGCATCGGCCTGGGCGTGATGGGGTTGGCCGACCTCTTCGTGCGGCTGGGGATCCCGTACGACTCCGAGGAGGGCGTGGAGCGGGGCCGGAAAATCCAGAAGTTCGTGGACGAGGAGGCCAAGGTCGAATCGGCGCGGCTGGCGGAGATCCGGGGCGTGTTCCCGGAGTGGGAGCAGAGCATCTGGGGCCCCGACGACACCGCCGCGCGAGGGCCGAACGGCGAGCGCGTGCGCCCCATGCGCCGGCTCCGGAACTGCAACGTCACGACGGTGGCGCCGACCGGCACGATTTCCATCATCGCCAACTGCAGCTCGGGCATCGAGCCGCTGTTCGCGGTGGCGTTCATGCGGAACCAGGCCGGCGTGCTGATGCCGGACGTGAACGAGGACTTCGTGGCGATCGCGAAGCACGAGGGGTGGTACTCCGAGGACCTGATGCGGCGGATCGCGGAGGTGGGGCACATCGAGTTCCCGGAGGTGCCGGAGAAGTGGCGGCGGGTGTTCGTGACGGCGAACCACATCAAGCCCGAGTGGCACATCCGGATGCAGGCGGCGTTCCAGGAGTACAACGACTCCGCCATCAGCAAGACCTGCAACTTCGCCCACGACGCGACCGAGGAGTACGTCGAGGAGATCTACCGGCTGGCGTACAAGCTCAACTGCAAGGGGGTCACGGTCTACCGCGACGGCAGCCGCGACATGCAGGTGCTCTCGAC
>DATABZ010000317.1:0-1686 GCA_036259315.1 Gemmatimonadales bacterium
TGTACGTGATCTTCACCCTCGGCCTCCAGCTGAATGTGGGTTTCACCGGCATCGTCAACTTCGGCCAGGCCGGGTTGTTCCACGGCACCTCGAAGATCTCGGTGAGCGCGGTTTCCGGCGGGTTCGAGCCGGGGGTCAGCCGGACGATCGCACCGGGGAACCCGAGCGTCGTTCCCCACACCGAGCCGTCCGGCGCCGGCGCCAGCGCGTACACCCCGCCTCCGTACTGCCCGGGGTGGTAGCGCCTGTCCTTGCTGGGATCCAGGGGCGCGTTCGGCTCCACGTACTCGTCGCGGCGGCCGTTTCCGTTGGTGTCCAGGATCAGCGCGGTCCATCCCTGCGCCCTCTCCTCGTCGCCCGTCTGGTCCCAGAGCTCGGTGTTCAACCACCCCACCACCGGCCCGCCGCCGCTCGTCCAGAGGGTGCGGTCGGCGTCCTCGGCGAACATCAGGTGGTGCGTGCCGAAGCAGGTGGAGACGTGCTTCATCTCCTTCGTCTTCGGGTCGAACACCGCCAGGTGGCGGCCGGAGGCGTTGAGCGGGAAGAGGCGGGCCGACGGATGGCTCGACCCCGCCTTGCAGAAGTCCGGGTTGGGCGGCGGACGCACCCGGGAGGTGATCCAGACGCGCCCCTTCTCGTCGAGCATCGGGTTGTGCACGTTCGCCCGGCTGCTCCAGATCGCCTCGCTCCCCCAGTACGGCGAGGGAACCGCGACCTGCTGCGGCGACACGGGCCCGGCGCTCGAGTCGCGGAGCGTGACAGGGACCCGGGACGCCGTATGGGTCTTCGGGTCGAGCACCGGCAGGTAGTCGGCGCTCGCCTCGAGCACGGCGTAGACCGGGCCGTTGGCGTTGACCGTCGGATCGCGCCGGTCGGTCGAGACCAGGTCGTGCAGGTACGCCTTCGGATCCGCCCAGTCCCAGAGGGTGATGACGACGTTCCGCTCGATCCCCTGCGGGCGGGGCGGCGCGGGCGGAACCTCGCCGGCGGCGATCCGGTCGGTCCAGTCGGCGAACATCCGCAGCGTGCGCGGGGCTCCCATCGCGTGCAGCGCCCCCATCATCGCCCCTCCGGCCTGGCCTACCTGCAGCCGCCGCTCCCACGCCTTCACGGAGGAGTCGAAGGTACCGAGCGCGGGGTGCAGCTCGCGCGTCCCCTTGCTCCCCATCTGGTGGCAGCCCAGGCAGGCGCCGTTCTTTACCCACCGGAGGTAATCCGCCTGGCTCTTGACGTTCGGGTTGATCCCGTTCCCCTCCGGGCCTGTGCCGGGGAACTCGCTCTCGGCCGGCACTCGGAGCAGCGAGTACCAGTACCCGGCCGGGTAGTACTCGGCCGCGGCGCGCGGATCCGGCGCGGGGGTCGCCTGCAGGTTCAGCGTCGTCCCGGGCTCCGCCCGCTGCTTCGGCGAGTCGACCAGCCCGTAACCACGCACCCAGACGTCGTAGCTCGCCTGCGGGAGGTCGGGGAGGAGGTACCGCCCCTGGTCGTCGGTCACCACGATCCTGGCGAACTTCGTCGGGAGGTCGGAGGTCTCGGCGATCACCCACACCCCCGCCTCGGGGCCGCTCGCCCCCGTCACCACCCCCGCGATGTCGTCGCGGTCGATCGTCGTCCCGCCGGGGGCGAGCTGCGTCCGGTGCGTGCAGGCCGCCCAGAGCAGCGCCGAGGCCGCCGCCGTCGCAACCG
>DATABZ010000318.1:0-1521 GCA_036259315.1 Gemmatimonadales bacterium
AGTTTGACTTCGGGGTGGCCGACGTGCGGCTGCTGGACGGGCGCACGAAGCGCATCCACTTCGCCGCCTACCGGCTCAAGCACTCGCGCTGGGTGGGGGTGGTCATCGTCCCCGACGAGCGGGTGGAGTCGCTCGTGCGCGCGCTGCTGGCCTGCTTCGAGGCTTCGGGCGGCGTGCCGCTGCGCGTCGTCTTTGACAACCCGAAGACGGTGGTGCTCGGCCGCGACGAGAACGGCCGGCCGAGGTGGAACCCAACTCTGGCGCAGGTCGCCATCGACTACGGCTTCACGGTCGAGCTGTGCACGCCGCGCAGCCCCGAGCAGAAGGGCTCGGTGGAGAACCTGGTGGGTTGGGTGAAGAAGAGCTTCTTCCGCGCCCGCCGCTTCGCCGACCTGGAGCACGACCTGCCGCGCCAGCTGGTGGAGTGGCTCACGGCAACCAACGAGGAGCGCCCTTCGCGCGCCACCGGCGTCATCCCCGCCGAGCGCCTGACGGTGGAGTTGCAGCGCATGAAGCCGCTCGCCGTCGCTCCGGCCGAGTACGCGTTGCGCTTCCCCGTCCAGGTGGGGCCGACCGCGATGGTGGAGTTCCAGGGGATCCGCTACGCCATGCCGGCCGGCGCGTGCGGCATCCCCGCCACGTTGCACCTGTACCCGGACCGGGTGCGGATCACGACCACCGGCGGCCGCTTCGAGACCACCCACCCGCGCTTCCCCGCGCGCGGGAGGACCAGCTACCTGGCTGGCCAGCGGGCCGAACAGCTCGCCGCGGTGGCCGGCGCCCGCAAGCGCCTGTACTTCATGCGCGAGCGCATCCTGGAGCTGGGCCCCGTCGGCGAAGGCTACCTCACCGAGCTGATCCACGCCCGCCCCCACACCTGGAAGGCCGACGTCGAACGCCTCTTCGCGCTGCTGGAGGAGGTCGGCGAGGAGCGCTTCCTCCGCCTCCTGCAGCGCGCGCTCTTCCAGCGCCTCTACGGCGCCGAGTACGTCGTGCGCATCGCCGCGGAGGTGGCCTCGTGAGCGCCGCGGTCGGTACGGGCGACCTGGACGCCATGCTCAAGCGGCTCCACCTCCCCACCATCCGCCGCCTCTACGCCGAGCTCGCCCTGCGCGCCGAGGCGGAAGGCATGAGCTACCGCGACTTCCTCGAGACGCTCGCCGCCGAGGAAATCGCCCACCGCGCCCAGACGCGTATCACCCGCTCGGTGCGCAGGGCGCGCTTCCCGTACCTGCGCACCGTAGAGGAATTCGACTTCACCTTCCAGACCTCCGTGCGCATGCAGATGCTGGGCACGCTGCTCGGCCCCGAACTCGTCAGCGAGGGCCGCTCCGCCATCTTCTCCGGCCCGCCCGGGCGGGGAAAGACGCACCTCGCCGTCGCCGTGGCCTACCGCGCCATCCAGAACGGATTCGAGGCCCTCTTCACCTCCGCCGACGAGCTGATCGGCGCGCTCTCCCACGCCGCGCTCACGGGGCGGCTGGAGGCGGCGCTCGAGCCGTACGTGCACCCGCACGTCCT
>DATABZ010000319.1:0-1533 GCA_036259315.1 Gemmatimonadales bacterium
GACGCGCCGCGTCTTCAGGACGGGCGCGACCGCCGCACCATCGAGACGGCGCTGCGCGCGCACGGGCTGCTCGACGTCCAGGCCGACGAACACGAGTTGGTGAGGGTGATCCGCGGCATCGCCGCGCTGGCGCGCACCCCCGCCGAGGGTCTCGCCTGGAGCGACGGATCACCGCTTCGGTTCATGTTCGTGATGGAGTTCGCCGAGCACCTGACACCAAGCGGCGACGGAATCGGGCGCACCGATCCGGAGATCACGGCGGTGGAACTCGCCCACATCCTGGGGCAGAGCAACGCACTCCGGCGGTCGGGAAACCTGGTGGTGTTCCACGGCCGCGAGGTACGCATTGACGACCTGGTGGCCGGCGTGCTGCATCCGGTCCGGCTAGGACAGCCCGACGCGGCCGAGAAGTGCGCTTTCCTGGTCGCCGCGCGCGCGGTGTACCCGGCGGCCAGCTTCGAGGCAGGGGTGGGCGATGAGGATATCGCACGGCTGACCAGCAACACCCCCAACCGGGGCCTCGAAGGGAAGATGCGCACGTCGCATCTGCGCGCGAGCCCGGTTACGGTGGAAGAGTTGCAGGAGCAGAAGAGCCGTGACGTCGTCACGCTCTCGGAGCACACTCTCACCGTGCTCGACACCCGCCGGATCGACCAGCTCCGGCTGGTCGGCCGCAACATCGATTGTCCGTTGGAACTCCTCCTCCGGTTCGGAGACGGACTCCTGCATGGCAATCCGCACATTCCGGCCAACGTTCTCCTGGTCGGACCGCCCGGCACCGGGAAAACAGACCTGGCGCTTCTGGTGGCGCGCGAGGCCCGAGCGTCGGCTTACCAGGTCCACTCACCCAAAGGGGGGATCGTGGGCGAGACGGAGCGGAAAGCTCGTCTGTTGACGCTGGCGCTTTCCGACTGGACGCCGAACGTGGCCTTCGTGGACGAGATCACCGAGGCCCTTCCCCTCGATCGCTCGGACTTCGACGGCGATTCGGGCGCAAGCCGGGCGGTGACCGCCGCGCTGCTCACGGCCCTCTCGGACGAATCCCGGCGGGGCCGGTCCCTGCTGGTGGCGACGACCAACTGCCCGTGGCGGATAGGTGCCGCGATGCGGAGCCGCTTCACCATCGTGCCGGTGCTTCAGCCGCTGCGGGAGGACTATCCCGCTATCCTAACCGTGATCGCCACGCGAATGACGCTGGACGCCCGGCTGGGCCCCGACGATGTGGAAGAGGCCGCCAACCTGTTCTACGACAAGGGCGCTTCGCCGCGGGAGATTCGCGCCGCACTGAGCGTGGCGATGCTGACAGCAAGCGAGCTCGACCCGGAAATCGTGCTGCAGGCGGCTCGCGACCTCCGGCCCAGTGCGGACCGCGTGTCCAGTGAGTACGCCGACCTGTGGGCGATCAGGGCGTGCACATCGAAGCGCTATCTGCCCTGGAATCGTGATCCCGGCGTGTATCCTTACCCCGCCTACCTCCGGGAGCTCGTGGACCCGGCTACTGGCGATGTAGACGTCGAGCGGCTGGACGCGCGC
>DATABZ010000320.1:0-3079 GCA_036259315.1 Gemmatimonadales bacterium
GGCGGCAGCTGCCCAAGGTGGAGGGCCGCATGCACTGGGGCTCGCGCATCGTGTTCCGGCCGGACGGGACCATGTTCGTGGTGCTCGGCGACCGCTATGGGTACCGTGACCGCGCCCAGTATCTCGACAACACCATCGGCAAGATCGTGCGGATCAACGCGGACGGCTCGGCGCCGCGCGACAACCCGTTCATCGGGCGCGAAGGGGCGCGCCCCGAGATCTGGTCGTACGGCCACCGCAACGTGCAGGGGGCCACGCTCCACCCGGACACCTCGCAGCTCTGGACGGTGGAGCACGGCGCGCGCGGCGGGGACGAGCTCAACCGTCCGGAGGCGGGGAAGAACTACGGCTGGCCGGTGATCACCTACGGTCGCGACTACTCGGGCGCCCGGATCGGCGAGGGGACGGCGAACGAGGGGATGGAGCAGCCGGTGTACTACTGGGATCCGGTGATCGCGCCGTCGGGAGCGGCTTGGTACACGGGCGACCGGTATCCGGGCTGGAAGGGGAGTCTCTTCGTCGGCTCGATGCAGCCTGGGGCGCTGGTCCGGCTCACGGTGGAGAACGGTCGGGTGACGGGCGAGGAGCGCCATCTCGCCGAGCTGGGCGATCGGATCCGCGACGTGCAGCAGGGGCCCGACGGGCTGCTCTACCTGGTGACCGACGAGGACGAGGGGCGGCTCCTGCGGGTGGTGCCGAAGAGCCGGTGATCCTGAGCGACGATCTCGCGGAGACCCTGCGCCACGCGCGGCACGTCGCGGCGCTGACCGGAGCGGGCGTGAGCGCGGAGAGCGGACTGCCCACCTTCCGCGACGCGCTCACCGGCCTCTGGGCGCAGCATCGGCCCGAGGACCTGGCCACGCCGGAGGCGTTCGAGCGGAACCCTGCGCTGGTGTGGAGCTGGTATCGGATGCGGCGCGAGGCCGCGGTCCGCGCGCAGCCGAACCCCGCGCACCTGGCGCTGGTGCGCTTGGAATCGCTGGTCCCACGATTCACACTCATAACTCAGAACGTGGACGGTCTCCACCGCCGTGCCGGCAGTCGGAGCGTGGTCGAGCTCCATGGCGACATTACCCGGGTGCGCTGCTCTCGCGACGGTGCAATGGCGGAGCGGTGGGAGGAGCCGCCCGAAGGCGGAGAGCCGCCGCGGTGCGAGGGGTGTGGTGCGTTCCTGCGGCCGGATGTGGTCTGGTTCGGAGAGTCGCTGCCGGAGCAGGCGCTGCGAAGGGCCTGGGCGGCGGTCCACGACTGCGATGTGTTTCTGAGTGCCGGGACGTCCAACCTGGTGGAGCCCGCGGCGAGCTTCCCGTGGCTTGCGGCGTCGCAGGGGGCGACCGTGGTGGTGGTCAACACCACGATGGACGGGCAGCGCTCGGGGGCCGGCATTCACCACCTGGCCGGGCCTGCGGGTGAGGTGCTTCCACAGCTGCTGGAGGTCGCTTGGGGCGTCCCGGGCGGGGTTGGCCGGGGGTAGCCCTTTCCTTATATTCCCCGCCCCGAGGCCAGGTAGCTCAGTTGGTAGAGCAGCGGACTGAAAATCCGCGTGTCGGGGGTTCGATTCCCTCTCTGGCCATTCGCCTTCACTCCCGCTATAACAAGCCTTACCAAGCAAGCGGCCACCCGATGCAGGTGGCCGTTTCGGTCGCAAGTACCTGAAAAGTACCCAAATTGTCGGAAGCCTTCAGCTCGTGAGGAGGCCTTCCTTCTGGACCAAGAAGCACCGGTCGAGGTGGAGCTCGACATGGACCCGGGAAACTGGGGAACACAGTGTAGTGCGGAATTTGATTCTCATTCGGCCGAAAGTCCGGACAGGTCTCCTGACGGTCGATGAGCACGCGTCGGCCTGCACATCGGTTGCAGTGGTTGTGACGGTGAAAGGACCGGAGTCCGCGATCCCGGCGTAAGGGTTAGGACGATCACATGATCCACCCACTTGACCGATTCGATGTAGGTCCAGTGGCCCGGAATGAAGAGTCCCGAAGACGTTAGCCTAGTCCGCGTGACGCGCGAGGATCTTTATGAGCCCCTCCTTTGCCATCCCACTCAATGAAAGTTCAGCGCGAGTTGCAGCTTGGGCGGCGAACGACCGCCGACGAAAACGCTTTGCCTCTCGGCGCCGTAGCGGCCCAAGCGGAGTTCGAAAGCAGATCCGAGAATCTGACCGTGGTGTCGACCAACCTGCGATCTCCCCGCGCCCGGGGATCATCCAGCCCGGTCGGGGTCGGGCTCGGTAACCCCCGTGCCGAGCCGGGGCCGGAGGGCGGCAAGGGACACGAGGACGACGATTGCGCCGTAGGCGAACCAGGTCGACCAACCCAGTTCGGCCCACTTGCCGAGCTCCCGTGCGTTGGTGAGCAACAAGAGGGCGGCCACGGCCAGGCCCATGGGACGCGCCGACAGGTGGCGGACGGACCACGCGGCGACCGGCGCGGCGATGCCCCCGCCGGTGAGCATGGCGGCCACGATCTGCCACTCGAGGTGGCCCTTACCAGCCGACGCGAGGATCGATCCCGCGGCAACCGCCGCGACGGCGACCTCGGCCGTGTTCACCGAGCCCACCGCGAAGCGGGGTGACAGGCCTCGGTGAAGTAGGAAGGGGGTGACGATGGGGCCCCAGGCGCCGATCAGCCCGTTGGTCACGCCACCGACAGCGGCGCACGGGACGACCCCGCGCGCATCGAACGGCGGCATGCGGTCGGGGTCGTGCTCAACGTCGGTATACTCCTTGGGGTCGATGGCGACCGGCGTGCTGAACCGCACGAGGATGCGGATGCCGACGAGGATCAACATGGCCGCCAGGATCGGGCGAAGCGTGTCGCCGTCGACCTGGGAGAGCACCGTGACCCCGGCCACCGCACCCACACATCCCGGGATGGCGAGCTGGAGGACCAGTCGGTGATCGATGTTGCGGAACCGCCAATGGGAGATGGCCGCGGCAATGCCGGTGGCGACCTTGGCGATGTTGACCGTGCCCGAGACCGTCGCCGGACTGAGGCCGGCTCCGAGCAAGATGCTTGAGCTGGTGGGCCCGAAGCCCATCCCGAGCGCGCCATCGACCAGCGAGGCGCAGAACCCCGCG
>DATABZ010000321.1:0-3217 GCA_036259315.1 Gemmatimonadales bacterium
ATCGTGCTCGCCCGGCTCCAGGTCTTCACCACCCGCTTCTCGTTCTTGCTGTTCAGGATCTGCACCTTGAGCATCAGCGCGTCCTGGACGAACGGGCCCTTCTTGACGCTTCTCGCCATGCCTTTACCTCGTCGCCTTTCCGCGCTTGCGCCCGCGGACGATCAGCTTGGTGGACGCCTTCTTCCGATGACGGGTCTTGCGGCCCTCCGGCTTGCCCCAGGGCGACACCGGCGGCCGGCCGCCCGAGCTCTTGCCCTCGCCGCCGCCCAGCGGGTGGTCCACCGGGTTCATCGCCACGCCGCGGACCTTGGGCCGCTTGCCCAGCCAGCGCGACTTCCCGGCCTTCCCCACCGAGAGCAGCTCGTGCTCGGCGTTCCCCACCTCGCCCACGGTGGCCATGCAGCGGCCGTGGATCAGGCGCGTCTCGGTGGAGCGGAGCCGGAGGGTGACGTAGTCGCCCTCCTTGGCCACGACCTGGGCGCTCGAGCCCGCGGTGCGGCAGAGCTGGCCGCCCTTCCCGATCTTGAGCTCCACGTTGTGCACCGTGGTGCCGAGCGGGATCTCGCCGAGCGGGAGCGCGTTGCCGGTCCGGGTATCGGAGCCGGGGCCGGAGATCACGGTGTCGCCCTGGTTCAGCCCCTTGGGGTGCAGGATGTACCGCTTCTCGCCATCGGCGTAGACCACCAGGGCGATCCGCGCCGTCCGGTTGGGATCGTACTCGATCTCCGCCACCCGCCCCGGAATCCCGAACTTGTTCCGCTTGAAGTCGATCTTCCGGTACTGGCGCTTGTGCCCGCCGCCCCGGTGCCGCGACGTCAGGTGGCCCTGGTTGTTCCGGCCGCCCGACTTCTTCATCGGCTCCAGCAGCGACTTCTCCGGGGTGTCCCGGGTGATCTCGTCGAACCCCGACACCGAGCGAAACCGGGTGCCGGCCGTCATCGGCCGGAATTGCCTGATGCTCATCTCAGCCCTCGAACACGGCGATCGAGTCGCCGTCCTTGAGCGTGACGATCGCCTTCTTCCACCGCGCGGTAGTGCCGCGGATGCGACCGCGGGTGACCGTGTGACGCCGCATCTGCATGGTGCGGACGTCCGTCACGGTGACCCCGAACAGCTTCTGGAGCGCGTCCCGGATCTGGTACTTGTTGGCCTCCGGGTGCACCTCGAACGCGTATTCCCGCCGCGTCTGGTAGGCGGCCGAGCTCTTCTCGGTCACCACCGGGCGCACGACGATCTCGTGGAGGGCGGGCATCACTTGCTTCCTTTCTTCTTCTTCGGCGCCGCCTTCTTGGCCGGCTTCGCCGACGCCTTCTTGGCGGGCTTGGCCTTCTTGGCCGCCTTCGTCGCCGACTTCTTGGCCGCCTTCGCGGCCTTGACGCTCTTCGCCCTGGCCTTGGCCGCCGGCTTCGCCGTGGACTTCCTGGCGGATGCCGGGGCCCGCCGGCGGGGCGCCTCCGCCTCGGCCTCGGGCTCCTCGGGCAGCGGCTCCGGCATCACGCCGGTGAGCGCCCCCTCTTCCACCACGACCGCCTCCGACCAGAGGATGTCGTAGGCCGACGCCTGCCCGTAGGGCATCACTTCGACCGCCGGCAGGTTCCGGCCGCTCAGGTAGACGTTCTGATCACCGTTCGCGGTCAGCACCAGTACCTTGCGGCCGTCCAGGCCGAGGCTGTCCAGCAGCCCGGCCAACTGCGCCGTCCTGGGCCGGCGGAAGGCGAACCGCTCCACCACGTGGAGCGCGCCCTCGCGGGCCCGCGCATTGAGCGCCGACTTCCGCGCCAGCTGCTTCACCTTGCGCGGGATCTCCGTGCGGTAGTCGCGCGGCTGCGGCCCGAAGACGGTGCCGCCGCCCCGCCAGTGCGGCGCGCGGGTGGAGCCCTGGCGCGCCCGGCCGGTGCCCTTCTGCTTCCAGGGCTTCTGGTTGCCGCCGGACACGAAGCTCCGGGTCTTGGTGGCCGCGGTGCCCTGACGCTGGTTGTTCAGGAACACCTTGACCGCCTGGTGCAGCACCGGCTCGTTCACGGTGCCGTCGAAGTACTCGGCCGGGAGCGCGAACGAGGCGTCGCGCCTGGCGCCGGCGGAGGTGTAGTGGGGCGCCTCAATCATGACGGCTCGGTCCTCCCTGCTTCGCCACCGTGACGATGCCGTTCCGTGCGCCGGGGATCGCACCCCGGACGAACAGCAGATTCCGATCGGGGTCCACCTTCACCACGGTGAGCCCGAGCTCGGTGTGGCGGGCGGCGCCGTGATGGCCCGGCATCCGCTTGCCCTTGATGACCCGGGAGGGGTCGGTGCCCGGGCTGATCGAGCCGGGCTTCCGGTGCCGGGTGTTGCCGTGGGTGGCAGGACCGCCGCCGAAGCCGTGACGCTTCACCACGCCCTGGAAGCCACGGCCCTTGGTCGTGCCGGTCACCTTGACCCGCTCGCCCGGCGCGAAGATGTCCACCTTGACCTCGGCGCCGGGCGCGGGGGCGTCGCCGTTCACCGGGAAGACCCGCAGCACCTGGGGCGCCGCCTCGAGCCCCGCCTTCTTGGCATGCCCCAACTCGGCCCGGGTGGTGCGCTGCTTCCGCCGCGCGCCGAAGCCGAGCTGCACGCCGCCCTCGCGCACCTGCACCACGCGGCAGGGGCCGGCCTCGATGATGGTGACGGGCACGGCGACTCCGTCCTCGGAGAACACCCGGGTCATCCCGAGCTTGCGTCCGATCAGTCCACTGGTCATCGCTATTCGACCTTGATCTCGACGTCCACGCCCGCGGGCAGGTCGAGCTTGGTCAGCGCGTCCATGGTCTGCGGGCGGGAGTCGTTGATGTCGAGGAGGCGCTTATGCGTGCGCAGCTCGAACTGCTCCCGGCTCTTCTTGTCGATGTGCGGGCTCCGCAGCACCGTCCACCGCTCCATCTTCACCGGCAGGGGGATCGGCCCGGAAACCTGGGCGCCGGTCTTCTCGGCCGTGCGCACGATATCCGCCGCGGCCTGATCCAGGACGACGTGGTCGAATGCCTTGAGCCTGATTCGAATTCTCTGCGCCATGCGCACTCCTCTGTCATGATCGGCGGGGTACCGCCGTCCCGCCCTACTTCAGGATCTTGGTGACGACGCCGGCGCCCACGGTGCGGCCGCCCTCGCGGATGGCGAAGCGCAGGCCCTCGTCCATGGCGATCGGCGTGATCAGCTCGATGGTCATCTGCACGTTGTCGCCCGGCATCACCATCTC
>DATABZ010000322.1:0-7037 GCA_036259315.1 Gemmatimonadales bacterium
CGATCTTCCCCGGGATGATCGCCGCGACCGGTTGCTCCACCCAGCGCGGGTCCACCGCCAGGGCGGCCACGGTGACGAGCGCCCCGCCGACCGCGAGGAACCGTGCGTACCGCTCCAGCACCGTGGAGACGTTCACGCTCATGCCAGGGCGGGCGCCGGATCCAGGCCCGCGCGGAGCTGGCGCAGGAACCGGATTGCAGCCGGCACGCCGCTCGTGCCGAGCACGTCCACCAGGGCGCTGCCCACCACCACGCCGTCGGCCCGGCGGCCGACCGCGGCCGCCTGCTCCGGCGTGGAGATGCCGAAGCCGACGGCCACCGGCAGCGCGGTGGCCTGCCGCACTCGATCGATCGACGCCTCCAGGTCCGCCGCCAGCGCGTGGCTGGCCCCCGTCACCCCGAGCCGGGCCACGAGGTAGACGAACCCCTCGGCGCCGGCCACCGCCGCCGACAGCCGCTCGGCGCGCGTCGTCGGCGCCACCAGCCGGATCAGATCCAGGCTGCTCGCCCGCACGGCGCTCTCCACGCCGGGATCGCTGCCGGCTGGGAGGTCGGTCAGCAGCAGTCCGGCCACCCCGAGCTCCGCCGCGTCCCGCAGGAACCGGTCGAGCCCGTAGCGCAGGATGGGATTGAGATAGCTGAACACGACCACCGGGCGGGTGAGCCGACACCGCCCGATGAGCTCGAGGGTGCCGGCGAGGGTCATGCCCTGTCGCAACGCCTCGTAGGTGGAGCGCTGGATGGTCGGCCCGTCAGCCAGCGGATCGCTGAACGGTACCCCGACCTCGAGCACGTCCGCGATCTCGTCCGCGGCGCGGAGCGCGTCCTCGCTGGCGCGGAGATCCGGGTAGCCGGCCGTGAGGTACGGGACGAGCGCGGCGCGGCCCCGCGCCCGCGCAGCCGCGAACGCGCCGGTGAGCCTGGAATCAGACAAAGTAGTCGCCGACCGTGAGCCCGTAGCGGGACGGATTGGTGACCTTCACGATGGATCGCCGGTAGTTGCCGGTCTCGTCCCGTTCGGTCAGGCCAGCGAGCCGACCCGGCGGCGGTACCGTCCCGCCGTCCGCCTCCACCGCGATGCGCACCAGCGGGCGGTTGAGCTGCTGGCCCTCGGGGTCGGGCGCGGCGACGATGGCGACCTCGAAGGTGTCGAGAATCACGCAGGTGCCGACCGGATAGATGCCGATCAGGTTGATCAGCGCCTTCACCAGAATCACGTCGTAGCCGCGCTTCGGGTTCTGCCACATCTCACGGAGTACCTGATCGGGCTCGATCGGGACGGTCTGGTAGCTCCTGCGGGTGGTCGCGGCATCGAACCCGTCCGCCACCGACACGATGCGCGAGTAGATGCCCAGCGTCCGCGGCCGAATGGTCCGCGGGTACCCGGTGAAATCGGTCTTCATGTGGTGCTCGTGGGCCGTCAGGATGGCGCGGTAGGGTGTCTCGTCGTGCGAGCGCATGGTGAACAGCGTGAGGGCGCCGAGCCACGGGTGCGCCTGCATGACCCGCCACTCGCGGTCGTCGAGTCCGGTGGTCTTGTTGAGGATCTCCACCGGCACCCGCGCCTTGCCCACGTCGTGCAGCAGGGCGGTCATGCCCAGGTCGTAGAGCTGCAGACGGGAAAAGCCCAGCTTCTTGCCCAGGGCCACCGAGAAGATGCACACGTTCACCGAGTGGGTGAACGTGTACTCGTCGTAGTCGCGGATGGTGGTGAGCCCCATGACCGAGGTCTCGTTGTTGAGCACCTGGTCCACGATGAGCTGCACCGCGCGCTTCACCCGCTTCACGTTGGTGGCTCGGCCCATCCGCACGCTGGTGATCACCTCCCGGGTGACGGCGACCCCCTGCGAGTACACCCGCTTCGCGGCCTCGCGCTCCTGCTCCGTTTCGGAGTCGTCGTGATGGGTGGCGCGCTCGATTTCCAGCTCCGTGACACCGGCGCTCCCCAGCCGCTCCGCCAGCTCATCGAAGCGGTCGCCGGGCTCGCCGCGCTCCGTCAGGCTGAGCAGCAGGCTCAGGAAGATCTGCCACTCGCGCCGGACGCTCGCACGGATCCGCAGCGCCCCGATGTCGAGGGCCCGCAGCATCGCCAGGACGTGGCTGAACGAGGCGTAGTTGTCGAGCTCGAGGCGGAGCCGGGTGGCGTTGACGAAGATGAAATCGCCCGCGAGCCGGATCTCGAGGTCGTTTTCGACCGCGAGGAGGGCCTGCGCCGTCACGTCCAGGTCGTCCAGCGCCTTCTGGACGGTGGCGTTCTCGATGGGATAGAGCTTGAGGCTCCGGAGCGCGGTATAGAACGCCAGCAGGAGCGCGCGCCCGCCCTGGCGCAGCTGCCCCTCGGGCGCGCCCCGCGTCGCCGCGTCCACCGGTTGGGTCACGTCGCGCTCTCTCGCAGCGCGCGGTTCACCGCGTTCCGGACCACGAGGTCCTTGTCGTCGGCCACTCGCGCGAGGATCTCGCGCGCCTCGGCCGTGCGGATCTTGCCGAGGGCCATGGCGGCGCAGGCGCGGGTCTCCGAGGACTCCTTCATCTTGAGCAGGCCGCGCGGCAGCAGCATGCCGCTCAGCGGCTTGATCCCGTTCGGGCCCGCGATGGTGCCGTAGGCCTCGAAGAAGGCCATCTTCTCGGTCAGGTCCAGCTCCTTCACTCCCTTGCCGAGCACCACCGTCTCGACCCGCTTCAAGGCACCCTTGTACCCCCGCGCCCCCGCGGCCCGCACGGCGGCGAGCCGGACGCCGCGGTCCTGATCCTCGATGGCCCCGTCGATCAGCGCGAGCGCGGCCGGCGTGCCCAGCCGGATGAGGGCCTGCACCGACGCGAGCCGCACGGCCGTGTCCGGGTGCGTCACGGTGCCGCTCAGGCCTGGCACCGCCTGGTGGAGCCCCAGCCGGCCGCACAGGGTCACCACCGAGGTAAGCGCCTCGGAGCCGGGCGTGCGCAGGATGCGCAGCACTTCCTCGGTGTTGGAGGACGCGAGCCGGTCGGCCACGCCCTCGAGCAGGGCCCGGAGCGCGGGCGAGGCCAGAACCGGAATGGCGCGAAGCACCGGCTCCAGCGCCGACGCGCGGAGCTCACCCAGCACCTCGGCCACCTCCGCCTCGCCGGCCAGCGCCGGCGCCTCGTCGAGCGACTGGAGCAGCTGATCCACGATCGCGGGCTCGCTCAGCTTTGCCACGAACGCGTCGAGTCGGGCCCGCTCCTGCCGTCCCAGGCCCTGGGCCCGGGTCGCGAGGAGCTTGGTCTCGCGGAGTACCGTCGCGGCGCTGCCGAAATCCCGCGCGTTGAGGAGATTGGGAAACAGATGCTCGAGGATGTCCAGGATTTCGGAGCGGACGGGATCGCCCTCCAGCTCGAACAGATCGAACAGCACGCTCAGGGCGGAGGCGCGCACGTCGCGACCGTACTCGTTCTCCAGCTCCCGGGCGACCTGGTTGATCTCCGACTCGTCGAGGAAGTAGAGGGTGGAATCGAAGTCCTCCACGTCCACCAGGCCCTTGGGCCTCGGCGGCGCCTCCTCGGCCACCTGCTCCCGGCGCTGCTGCGCCGCGGAGTCGTCGCCTCCCACGGCGTAGGTGCCGGTCTGCTCCGGCATGGACCCGCCGCCTTCGCCGAAGAACTCGACGAACTGGTACTGGATGTACTGGAATTCCTGCTCCCAGAGGAGGGTGAGCAGATCGTCCCCGGCGTCGGCCGGGAGGTAGCGCGCCCGGTTGATCGTCTCGAGCAGCCGCGTCAGCTCCTCCTGCTCCGCGCCCCGCCTGAGCGTGAGCGAGCGCATCCCGTCCTTGAACAGCCCCCAGGCGAGGCTCTCACTCTTGTTCGGCTGGCGATAGACGACCTGGTCCTCCCACACGAAGTCCGTCTCCACCACGTTGAGGACCAGCTCGTCGAGCACGCCCCAGATGGGAGTGAACGCGCCGCGGAGATTCTCCGTGGCGCGCTGGTAGATCGGGTTGTTCGGGAGGTACATGTGGAAGGCGCGGAGCGCCTTGCCCAGGCCGGTGATCAGCTCGGCCACCTGGGACGCAGGAAGGAGATCGGTGTGCGGGCCCGCCGTCACCCCGCGCCCCCGAGCAGGGCGGCCACATGGGCGACGTCCTTGTCGCCCCGACCGCTGAGGCAGATCAGCACCGGCTCGTCCGCGGACCAGCGCCCGCTCTCGCGGCGCACCCAGGCCAGCGCGTGCGCGGTCTCCAGGGCCGGTATGATGCCCTCCAGGCGGCAGAGGTCCTGGAACGCGTCGAGCGCCTCCGCGTCCGTGGCCGACTCATAGCGCACCCTGCCGGTGTCCCGCAGCCAGCTGTGCTCGGGGCCGACGCCCGGGTAGTCCAGCCCGGCGGACACCGAATGTGCCGGCGCCACCTGGCCATCGGCGTCCTGCAGCAGGTAGCTCAGGCTGCCGTGGAGCACTCCGGGCGCGCCGGCGCTGAGCGTCGCGCTGTGCTGTCCGCTGGCGAGCCCGTGCCCCGCGGCCTCGACCCCGACCAGCTCGACCCCGTCCTCGAGAAAGGCCGAGAAGATGCCCATGGCGTTGGAGCCGCCGCCCACGCAGGCCACCACCGTCCGCGGCAGGCGGCCGAACCGCTCCAGCATCTGCGCGCGCGCCTCCCGCCCGATCACGGACTGGAAGTCGCGCACCATGCGCGGGTAGGGATCGGGTCCAACGACCGAGCCGATGATGTAGTGCGTGGTCGGGACGTTGGTGACCCAGTCGCGGAGGGCCTCGTTGGTCGCGTCCTTCAGCGTGCGCGTGCCCGATTCCACCGGCACCACCGTCGCGCCCAGGAGGCGCATGCGGTAGATGTTGAGCGCCTGGCGGGCCACGTCCTCCGCCCCCATGTACACCACGCACTCGAGGCCGAACCGCGCGCAGACGGTCGCCGTGGCGACGCCGTGCTGACCGGCCCCCGTCTCCGCGATGATGCGCCGCTTGCCCATGCGCCGCGCCAGGAGCGCCTGCCCCACGGTGTTGTTGATCTTGTGGGCGCCGGTGTGGTTCAGGTCCTCCCGCTTGAGCAGCACCGGCGCCCCCACCTCGTGCGAGAAGCGGGGCGCCACGGAGATGGGCGACGGCCGGCCGACGAACTCGGCCAGCAGGGCGTCGAGCTCCGCCCAGAAGGCTGTGTCAGCCCGGGCCGCGTCGTAGAGGGCGGTCAGATCGTCGAGCGCGGCGACGAGCGTCTCGGGGACGTATCGGCCCCCGTAGGGCCCGAATCTGCCGCCAGCCGACGCGTCAGCCGACAGTAGGGCTGCGTCCAAGCACCGCCTCCAGGAAGCGCGCGATCTTGTCGTGATCCTTGATGCCGGGGAGGAGCTCCACGCCGGAACTTACATCGACGACATCAGGGCGAACGAGGGCCACGGCGCGGCACACGGTCTCCGGCGTGAGCCCCCCGGCGAGTGCCATGCGGACACCTCCGAGCCGGCGCCGCGCCTCCACCGCCAGACCGACGTCGAGAGGGATTCCGGCGCCACCAGCGAGATGGGGTACCCGGGGCTCGACCAGCACCGCCCCGGCATGGCGGGACGCCTCGCCCAGACCCTCGAGGTCGGAAGGGCTCGCAATTCGCACGACCCGCCACACAATGAGCCCGGCAGCCTCGAGCCGGGCGGCGTCGTCCGCGGTATAGTCGCCGTGGAGCTGGGCACCCGCGAGCCCGGCACCCCTGGCGACCCCCACGATCTCCTCGACGGACTGATCGCCGAACACCCCCAGCACGGGAACGCCGCGCGACGCGGAGACGACATCCGCCGCTCTCGCGAAGCTCACCCGCCGGGGCCCACCAGCAAAAACGACGCCCAGGAAGGAGGCCCCGGCCATCGCCGCGGCCTCCGCGTCCACGGCCCTGGTCAGTCCGCAGATCTTGACCTCAGCGGCCACGGCGCGGCACGCGGGAAAGTCCCCGGAGGAGTTCGGCGGGATCGGCTGCGGCGGAGAGCGCGGTGCCGATCAACACGGCGTCCGCGCCCGCCGCGCCCGCCCGCTCCACGTCCGCCGGGTCATGCATGCCGCTCTCCGCCACGGCGAGGCGGTCCCGGGGCACGCTCGCGAGCAGGTCCCAGGCTCCCTCGACATCGATGCGGAAGGTGTCGAGGTCGCGGCTGTTGATGCCCACGACCTCGGCTCCCGCCTCGAGGGCGCGCTCCAGCTCGACGGCCGTGTGCACCTCGACCAGCGCCTCCACTCCCACTCTCCGCGCGCAGGTGAGCAGCGCCTCCAGCCGGCCGGGCGGGAGCGCCCGCACGATGAGCAGCACCGCCGCGGCGCCGGCCGCCCGCGCCTCGACGATCTGGAGCTCGTCCAGAATGAAGTCCTTCCGCAGCACGGGCACCGGAACACATGCCACGGCTGCGCGGAGGTCTTCCATCGAGCCGCCGAAGTGCCGGTGGTCGGTGAGCACCGAGATTGCGGCAGCCCCGTGGGAGGCGTAGAGCGCAGCTCGCTCGCCGGGGTCCAGATCTTCCCGGATGGCGCCCGCAGAGGGCGAGCGACGCTTGACCTCCGCGACCACCGCGACCGTCGGGCGGCGCAGTGCCTCCCGCAGCGATGGTGGCGTCGCGCGTGCCGCGGCCTCCTGCTCGAGCACGCGCCGCCGCCGGCCGAGCTCGGGGAGCCCTAGCCGAGTCGAGGCGAGAATCTGGTCCAGGGAAACGGCCATCTTGTCCTTCGGCGCGTCTTCGGGTAGAATTATTCGGGCTCTGTTCGGTCGAATCTACCAGCCATGGAGACGGCGCGATGCCGCTGACCAAGCGTCAAAGTGAAATCCTCAGCTACCTGCAAGGGCACATCCAGGATCACGGGTATGCCCCCAGCTTCGAGGAGATCGCGGAACAGTTCGGCTTCCAGTCGCTCGCCACCGTGCACGAGCACCTCACCAACCTGGAGCGCAAGGGTTACATCCGCCGCTCGTACAACGAGAGCCGCTCCATCGAGGTCCTGCCGCCTCGCGGCACCTCCGCCGCAACCGAGATTCCTCTGCTCGGCAAGGTGGCCGCCGGTACGCCGATCGAGTCGCTGATGCACCAGGAGAGCATCGC
>DATABZ010000323.1:0-1825 GCA_036259315.1 Gemmatimonadales bacterium
ACGCCGCGGTGCGCGATCCGAAGACGATCCGCTGGTACGACGCGGGGCACGGCCTCACCGCCGAGGCCGCGCGCGACCGCCTGTTGTGGCTGCAGCAGTGGCTCGGGATGCGCGCCCCGGCCTCATGAGCCGGCGCCCGGTAGGCACCCTACGCCCGCAGACGGACGCGGAAGCGAAACCCATCGCGGAACTGCAAGCGCCGGTCATGACAACCGAGACCGGCACGCGTTATTCTCCAACCGATCTGAACGCGGCCGACCATCATCAAGGGAGCTGGCGGATGAAGACGACGAAGGCACTCTTCGCGGGCGCGGCGGTGGCGGCCTCCGCGCTGCTCTGGGGGGCCTGCACCCACGGCGCGCGGCTCGCCTCCGGCGGGGCGGCGATCGATGGCGACGACATCGCGGGGGTGGTGACGGGGGCGAGCGGCCCCGAGGCGGGGGTGTGGGTGATCGCCGAGACCTCCGACCTCCCGACGAAGTTCGCCAAGATCGTGGTGACCGACGACGAGGGGCGGTACCTCCTCCCCGACCTCCCGCAGGCGCGCTACGACGTGTGGGTGCGTGGGTACGGGCTGGTCGACTCGCCGAAGCAGCGGGCGGAGCCCGGGGCGACGCTGAACCTGCGGGCGACTCCCGCGCCGAATCCGCGCGCCGCGGCGGAGTACTACCCGGCCGGGTACTGGTTCTCGCTGATCAGGGTCCCGGCCGAGAGCGAGTTCCCCGGCACAGGCCCGCAGGGGAACGGGATCAACCCGGTCTTCAAGAGCCAGGCGGACTACGTCCGGCTCGTGAAGAACAACGGCTGCCTGAACTGTCACCAGATGGGGAGCAAGGGGACGCGCGAGCTGCACCCCGCGCTCGGCACCTTCGAGTCCTCGGTGCAGGCGTGGGAGCACCGGCTGAAGGTCGGCCAGGCCGGCGGCGCGATGGCTGGCATGGTGAGCCAGATGGGCCCGGCCACGCTGCGGATGTTCGCCGACTGGACCGACCGGATCGCGGCCGGCGAGGTCCCGCCCACGCCGCCCCGCCCGCAGGGGATCGAGCGGAACGTCGTCATCACCATGTGGGACTGGGCGGATCCGAAGGCGTACCTGCACGACCTGGTCTCGACCGACCGGCGCAACCCGACGGTCAACGCCAACGGTCCGATCTACGCCGTGCTCGAGGCGAGCGCCGACTACCTGCCGGTGCTCGACCCGAACACCCACACGGCGACCCGGGTCCCGGTGACGCTCCGCGACTCGAGCGCCCCGCCCGTGTCGCCGCAGCAGGTCGCGGTCGCCTCACCGTACTGGGGGACCGAGCCGATCTGGAACAGCCGGGCGAACGTGCACAACCCGATGCTCGACGAGCAGGGGCGCGTCTGGATCACCTCCCGGGTGCGTCCGCCGCCCAACCCGGACTTCTGCAAGGAGGGATCGAGCCATCCGTCGGCCCGCCTTTTCCCGCTCAACGCCTCCGGCCGCCACGTGGCGGTGTACGACCCGAAGACGAAGGAGATGAAGCACATCTCCACCTGCTTCGGTACGCACCACCTGATGTTCGCCGAGGACGCCGACCGCACCCTCTGGCTGAGCGGCGGCGGGCCGGTGGTGGGGTGGGTGAACACGAAGCTGTGGGACGAGACGGGCGACGAGGAGCGGGCGCAGGGATGGACGGCGCTGATCCTGGACACCAACGGGAACGGCCGCCGCGACGAGTACGTGGAGCCGAACGCGCCCCTGGATCCCGCCAAGGACAAGCGCATCAACACCGGGCAGTACGGCTCGGTGTACGCGCTGGCGCCGGCGCCGGACGGCTCGGTGTGGGGAACGACGCTCGGG
>DATABZ010000324.1:0-2447 GCA_036259315.1 Gemmatimonadales bacterium
GGGCGGGCCGGGCGTGGGCAAGACCACCTTGGTCGACTTCATGCTCCAGGTGCTCGCGGCCAAGGGCGTGCGCATCGCGCTCGCGGCGCCGACCGGGCGGGCCGCCAAACGGCTGTCCGCGAGCACGGGGCGGGAGGCGCGCACGATCCACCGCCTGCTCAAGGCCGACCCGGCGAGCGGCGGCTTCCGCCGGCACGGGGAGCACCCGCTGGAGTGCGACCCGCTGGTGGTGGACAAGACCTCGATGGTCGACGTGCCGCTGATGCACGCCCTGCTCAGGGCCGTGCCGGACGGGGCCGCGCTCCTGCTGGTGGGCGACGTCGACCAGCTGCCCTCGGTCGGGCCGGGGCAGGTCCTGGCCGACGTCATCGGCTCCAGGGCGGTGCCGGTGGTCCGCCTGACCGAGGTGTTCCGCCAAGCGGCGCAAGGCCGGATCGTGGTCACCGCCCACCGCATCAACTCAGGGCTCATGCCGAAGCTGACCCGCGACCCGGCGGGCGACTTCCACTTCATCGCCTGCGCCGACCCGGAGGACGGGGTCGAGAGGGTGCTCCGTTTGGTGACCGAGCGCATCCCGGCGCGGTTCGGGCTCGACCCGGTCCGGGACGTGCAGGTGCTCTGCCCCATGAACCGGGGCGGGCTCGGGGCCCGCTCGCTGAACCTGGCGCTGCAGCGGGCGTTGAACCCGCCGGGGGAGGTCCGGGTCGAGCGCTTCGGCTGGACGTACTCGGTCAGCGACAAGGTCATGCAGGCCGAGAACGAGTACGACAAGGAGGTGTACAACGGCGACCTCGGGTTCATCGGCCGCATCGACCCCGAGCAGGGCGAGGTGGTGGTCGACGTCGAGGGGCGTGAAGTTGTGTACGACCTCGGCGAGCTGGACGAGCTGGTGCCGGCCTACGCGACCACGGTGCATAAGGCGCAGGGCTCGGAATACCCGGCCGTCGTGATCCCGCTGGTGACGCAACACTGGTCCATGCTGCGGCGGAACCTGGTGTACACCGCCGTGACCCGGGGCAAGCGGCTGGTCGTCGGCCAGCCGAAGGCGCTGGCGATCGCGGTCAAGGGGAGCCAGACGCGCCGGCGGTGGTCGAAGCTCCGGGAGTGGGTGGGCGAGGGAGGCGAGCCGGCCCTGCGGCCAGCAAGGGAGACGGCCGCGTAAGCTGCGCCACGATCTGTCGTCACAACTGCCCGACGCGATCGCCGGTGGTCGTTGACAGCCTTGTGCGAGAAGCTGGAAGATCCGGCGCCCAGGTCATTTGTCACGGCCGTTGTGTGACCTTTCAGCTCGCCGAGGTGGCCGTGCCGCGAGCGCTGTTCGCCGCGATCCTCCGGCGGATCGACCGGCTGCGCGGGCCGCCCGTGCCGGCGACGTGATGCGGCGGTGGCAGAAACCGAGGGGAGAGCTATGCGTTGCGAAGGTCGACGAGCGATACCGGAGCGGCCCAGATCCGCCCCTGGAGCAGGGTCCGGGGGCCTGGTCCACCCGGGGCCGCCGTCGGACAGGGGCCTGGGTTGACCAGGCGCCGTCGCGGGCGCCCTCCTCGCCCTGAGGGCCGAGACCATTTGGCGAATCCCGGTTCATATCAGTGTATGAGTGATCGCCACCTCGATCCCGCGCTAGGCGAGCGCTCGACTCGAGGTCGAGCACCGGATTCGGCACGGCCGTCTGGACTGCCGCGGCCTCACACGAGGCCGACGGATGATGCGGTATCGGCGCCCAGAACGAATTGAAACATTGAGCCCCGTGGTGCGTTGGGCACGACCCACAGCATGCCGTCGTGCGCTTCGATGATCGAACGGCAGATCGATAGGCCCATTCCCATCCCGCCGGATTTGGTGGTGAAGAGCGGACTGAATACCCGCTGCACGTCCTGCGCGTCGATGCCCGTGCCCGTGTCGGCGACCGAAATCATCACACCGCCATCGTCGCGAAGGCTGGAACTTACCGCGAGAACGCGAGGGCCATCCACGGTCGCCATCGCCTCGATCGCATTCGTGATCAGATTGAGGAGCACCTGCTGCACCTGAATTCGATCTCCCATCACCCACAGCGGCCGCGCACTTCGCTCAATTTTGGCCAATATTCTGTGATTTTTCAGATCGTCCTGGAACAATGCGATGGCTTCTTCAATGAGGTCGTCAACATCGAACGGAGCTCTGACGCGGGCATCCTTCCGGAAGTTCGCCCGGATGCTCTCGATCACCGCAGCCGCGCGATGCCCATCAGCGGCGATCTGTATGAACTCCGCTTTGGCCCTGTCGAGATCGGGAACCGCGCGATCGAGCCAGCGTAGGCCGGTGCCACATCTCGTTATCATGGCGGCAAGGGGCTGCTTGACCTCGTGCGAAATCGTCGCGGCAACGGCATCGCCGGTTACCAGTCGGGCATTGCGCTCGCGGCGCTGCGCATCGATCGCGCGCTGCAGCATCATGCGCTCATGTTG
>DATABZ010000325.1:0-13669 GCA_036259315.1 Gemmatimonadales bacterium
GCAGCCGGCACTGGCTGCTGGAGCAGGCCATCTACTCGGCCCACGGCTTCTACAATCTCTATCCCAGGTTCTTCTCGGCCTACCCGAGCATGAACTTCCCGGCCAGGACGGGCGGTTACCCGAGGGCGTTCGTGGCCCTGCGGAAACACGCCCTGTACCGCTCGAACACCGAGTGCGACGATGGCGAGCTGGGGCTCGACGAGTGCCTGGCCGACACCTGAGCTTCTTCGGATTCTAGCTCCCGCCGAGAGAACGATCGCCTCGGGCGACGCCTGCTTACTTAGCAGGTGCTTCACCCCACCGGTTGCGCCGCAGGCCGGGCCGCCGCGGTCTCGACCCGGCTGGCCTCGTCCACGATGAGCCTCAAGTCCCCGTTCGACCGGACCAGCACGTTGAGCAGATCGTAGGTCCCCTCGCCGGGAACCCGGAGCCCATCAAGGACCGTCCGGTCGGGCAGCGGACCGCCGTCGCCCTCGATGCTCACCCGTCTCACCTGGACCGGGCCCATGGTGCAGAAGAACACGTCGCCTTTGACCTTGCCGCCCCTGGTGAACCACTCGGGGCTCGCGAGTTGCACCCGCACACCGCGCACATCGGCGCGGATCTCTTGGCCGTGACGGATATCCGCCTCGGTCATCCGTTCCTTCAACCGGTGGCTCTGTGAGTAAGCCGTCACCCTTGCTTCCATACCGCACCTCTCCGCTGGAATGCCGCGTACCAAAGACAATCGCCGAGCTGGCCAGAGCAGCTCGGCGATCTTGGAATTCCCTCGGAGCAACGGATCAGGTGCCCGGGGGTGAGGACCCGTAGCTTTGCGGCGCCGGCTTTCGCCGGTTGTGCTCTTGTGAGGCCAGTGGCTCTACGCTATGGCTCCGGCCCACAGCGGTCAAGACGCTCATGACCACATGTCAGCGCTCCCGTGAGATGGTGATCCCGCCCTGCCGAACTGTGCCCATCTCCGCGTGGCCGCTGCCCAGGTCGATGCCGAGGCCGGTGACGCTTCCCTCGGCCAGGGCGCTCGAGGCAGTGAACGTGCTCGGAGACTGTCGACCGACTGGCATCCGACTTGCCACTCGCGGTCCCTCGACCGACCTTCACAGTCCCCCAGGCGGCTAACCGGGCCCCTGGCACCAATCCTACGAATACCCATCGGGTAATCGCGTCGAACGTGCAACACGAACCAGAGCAGGTCTGATGGGCGGGTCCTACAAGCAGTGCGGCGACTGTGGCAAGCGGGCTTTGAGCATCGCCACGCGATGCCCCGGCTGCGGCGCCGAGTTCTTGGCGCCGGCGGGACCGCAGGGCAACCCCCCACTGGAGCTCGGCGGATTCCTGTCGTCGAAAGTGGTGGCGGGAGTACTCGCCGCGTCCGCCCTCCTGGCGACCGCCAGGCTCGGTGGGACCAGCCGGCTCCCCGATGAGCGGTCCTCGATCGTCGCGGACTCCATCGCGGTGTCCTCCGAAGTGGCGTACGCGACGACGGCGACGAGTCGGCCCGACACGGCGGAGGCGGTCGCGCCGGCCGAGCGGAGCGCAGGCGAGCTCCTCGTCGCACGCACCTGGACCAACGTGCGCAAGGCGCGGAGGACGGGCGCGGACCTCGAGGCCATCCTCATGCCCGGCGACACGGTTCTCGCGGACTCACTCGGACAGGGGTGGTACCGGGTAGCGCTGGAGGGCGAGGTCCTCGGCTATGCGCACCAGTCTACTCTAGAGGCTCCGGGCAGGGTCCGTTCCTCGCCACGGGTCAAGGCCGAGGCGCTGCGTCGCGGATCCTGATGTTCCGATAGGCGACCCAGTCGCCATGGTCCTGCAAGGCGATGTGGCCCCGAGTCGCACGGCCGTAGCTCGGCAGATCGGCGAACTTGCTCCGTCCGACCCGCTCCTCCCACTCTGCGCTCCCGAGCTCGTACGCCACCACCCGCCGACCGTTGAGCCAGTGCTCGACGTGACTTCCCTGCACCACGATCTGCATCTCGTTCCACTCGCCCGCCGGGCGTGCCACTCCCCGAGGGACGGGATAGAGGCCGTAGCACGCACCGGCCGAGGTCTCGGGCCGGGCGCCGTCCCGGTGGCCGGCGTCGTCCAGTACCTGGGCCTCGGGCCCGCTCTGCCAGGGCCACTTCAGCTCCGGCGCCTCGATCACCCGGTAGAAGACGCCGCTGTTGCCGCCGGGCGCCACCTTCCACTCGAGCGTCAGCTCGAAGTCCTGGAACTGCTCGCGCGTGACGATGTCGCCAGCCTTCGCGACCCGGGTAAGGGCGCCGTCGACCACTTGCCAGCCGGCCGGAAGACGGTCGCTCCTGTAACCGCGCCAGGCCGCGGCGGACTCGTCGAGGAGCGGTCGCCAGCCTGTGTCGCTCGGCTCCCCTCGGGTGTCGATCTGGTCGGATACGGCCATGGAGGACTCCGGCGGCGGCGCCGGGCGTGAGCAGCCGGCGGCGGCGAGCAGCAGGAGGTAGTTCCTCAATACCTCACCGCTCCTTGCGATACATTCGCATCGCGACGGGTGACGCCACGAGCACGATGGCGGCCGACGCCACCAGCACCCAGGCCACCTCGGTCCACACCGGCTCGCCGTGCATGAGCCCGCGCGACGCGTTCGCCAGGTGGGTCACCGGGTTCCGCCCCACGACCGCCTGGAGCCACCCCGGCATCGTCCGCTGGTCCACGAAGATGTTGCTCGCGAACGTCAGGGGCATGAGGAAGACGAAGCTGGTCGTCATGACCGACTCGGGTGTGCGGACCAGCATCCCGATGATGATCCAGCACCAGGACAGGGCGAAGCAGAACACCATCACCAGCGCCACCGCCAGGAGCACGCCCACGACGCCTCCCTGCGGCCGGAAGCCGAGGATCATGCCCACGACCAGGATCAGGGCGGAGGCGACCGAGTACCGGAACAGGTCCCCCGCGAGGGCGCCGAACAGCGGGGCGGGCTGCCACATCGGGAGCGAGCGGAAGCGGTCGTAAAGGCCCTTGTGGATGTCCGTGTTCAGCCCCACGCCGGTGTACACCGTGATGAAGATGATGGTCTGCACCAGCACGCCCGGGAGCAGGTACTGGACGTACTCGCGGGGCGAGCCCGCCAGGGCGCCGCCGAAGATGTAGGTGAACAGCAGCGTGAACATGATCGGCATCACGGTCACGTCGAACAGCTGGAACGGGACGTGCTTGATCTTCAGCATCGCGCGCCATGCCAGCGTCCCCACCGCCGCCGGCGCGGAGGCCGGCCGGGGACGGGCGCGCATCGCGAGCACCTGGTGGGTCCGCTCGCCCGTTGGGAGCACGTCGGTGATCATGGCTTGTCCTCCGAAGCTGAGTCTTCCGCCGCATGCCCCGTGAGCGCGAGGAAGACCTCGTCGAGACTGGGGTTGCCGACCGAGAACTCCGCCACCTCCACGCTGTCCTGCATGAGGGCGGCGAGGACGGCGGCGGCCTGGCTGGGGGTGGCGAGCCGCGCCGCCACTGAGGTCGAGTCGGTCACCGGCAGGAGCCCGTCGCCCAGCACCCGCGACACCAGCTCCTGCGCCCGGGCGCGCTGGTCCGCGCTCGCGAGGCGCAGGTGCAGGGCGCTCGACCCGACCATGGCCTTGAGGTCTCGGCTGGTGCCCTCGGCGATGACCCGTCCGTGATCGATCACCGCCAGGCGCTCGGCGAGCCGGTCGGCCTCGTCGAGGTACTGGGTGGTGAGCAGTACTGTCGTTCCCTCCGCCGCGATCCGGCGCACCAGCTCCCACACCTGGTTGCGGCTCCGGGGGTCCAGGCCGGTGGTCGGCTCGTCGAGGAAGAGGACCTCCGGGATCGCCACGAGGCTGGCGGCGATGTCGATGCGCCGCCGCATGCCTCCGGAGTAGGTCTGCACCTGCCTTCCGGCGGCGTCCGCCAGACCGAACGCCTCGAGCAGCTCCGACGCACGCCCCCGGGCGGCGCGCCACGACAGGCCCAGCAGCCGACCCATGAGCACGAGGTTTTCGTGGCCCGTGAGGTCCTCGTCCACCGAGGCGTACTGGCCCGTGAGGCTCACCTTCTCCCGCACCGTGCGGGCCTCCCGTACCACGTCGTGGCCGAGCACGGTCGCCGTGCCGGCGTCGGGCTTGAGCAGGGTGGCGAGGATGCGGATCGTGGTGGTCTTCCCCGCCCCGTTCGGGCCCAGCAGGCCGAACACGGAGCCCTGGCGGATGCGGAGGTCCACGCCGCCGAGGGCCCGGGTGTCGCCGAAGCTCTTCGCTAAGCCGTGGGTCTCGATGGCATGGGGCATGGGTTACCTCGGAGACGGAGGGGTGGAGCGGTTCGTCGCGCGGCGCGGGGATGATAGCAAGGAATCCGAGGCCGCGCTCGCTGCTCTCGAATGCGCAGGAACGGCGCGGGGCCGGTCATTCTCGTCGCCCTGGGCCTCACTTTGAAAATGGTGCGCAGGGCAGCGGGCGCGCTGCTTCGAGCTTCGACTAACCGCGGTCGGGGGGTTGGCGGTCGCCGCTGGCCATGAGGTGTAGGGCGAGCGCTTTCCGGGAATGGAGGCCGAGGCGGTCGAGGACCCGCTCCAGATAGTGGCGGACCGTATGAGCGCTCAGCCGGAGGTGGCGGGCGATGTCGGCGTTGGAGAGTCCTTCCGCCGCGAGCAGGGCGACCTGGGGCTCGCGGCCGCGAAGGCCGAAGGTGATCCGCAGCTCCTGGGTCGTCGGGAGACCCGAGCTCAGGCGGTCCAGCAGGACGAGAACGGCGGCCTCGGGGAGCAGCGTGCCGGGGGCGGCCGGACTCGCCACCAGCCGGTAGGTCCCACCGGCCAGGTCCACTTCCGTGTCCTCCTCCCGCGGACCGTTCGCCGACCCGGCGGGTGGCACGGCGGTAGACCCGGCAGTCGGCCCACCGGCCGGGGCGACGATGCGCGCGGCGTGCCGCGCGACCAGCTCGAGCAGACGGTTGCGCTCGGGCTCTTCGTCCAGCAGCTCCTGCCAGCGGGCGTTCCGCGCGACCTCTCGGAGCCCGTGGGCCCGGAAGATCGCCATGCCGGTGTCCACGTCGTCGAAGGCCTGCGCGAGCGTGGACCGCCAGGCGTGGAACCGTTGGAGCGTGGCGAGGCCGGCAGCGAGAGCACAGCGGAGCGAGACCACCGGGAGGAGGTCCTCGGACGCGAACGCCGCAGGGGTCAGTGCGGAGCCCCAGGGCGTCGTGTCCCCGCGGTCGAGGGTCGCCTCGAGCCAACCCGGCTCGTCGTCCGGGAGACGGAGCAGATCTTCGAGCCCTGGGAGCGAAGCGGCCGGCGCTGGATAACCCGCGAGGCCGCGTGCCTCGCGGACACACCGCAAGCACTCGGCGAGCCACGCGTCGCGGCCGTCCCACTCGAGTGGAGACGTCAGGACTTCGACCGCTCGCACGAATGGCGCCAGATCCATGGCGAAAGCCTCGCGGATGAAGTCCCCCTACGACGCGCGACCCGCATGAAGTTTCCGCGACTCGCCGTCTCGTCCCTCGCCTCCTCTTGAAATCATGGGACGAACGTCCCCTGCGCGGATGCACGCTGGCATCCAGCTTGGCGGGTGATCCCGGTTATCGAACGTGAAGACGATCCGCTTTGCCTCAGGGGGTGCACCATGACGTTCACCATCGCCCACCGCCTTTCCATGGCCGGCCTCCTGCTCGCGACGGTCGGCCTGCCCGAAGCGGCCCCGGCGCAGCACCGCCTGCCCACCATCGTCAGCTCGGTCAGGGCGGACAGCCTCCACGAAGCGGCAGTCGCGTACGAGGAGGCCCGCCGGCTCCGCGACGCGGCCCGCCTGCACCGCCGCTCCGCGGAGCTGCGCCCGGCGGAAGATCCCCTCGGGTACCGCTGCCTGACCGAGGCCGCCGCCTTCGCCTATCACACGGGCGATCTCTCGACCGCTCGGCGCGACATGGCCAAGGCGGCGGAGCACGCGCTCGCCCGGGGTGACATCCGGTCCGCGGCGCTCGCCTATCTCGATGGGGCGTGGATCGCGCAGGAGCAGAAGAACCGGCGCCAGGTCTGGGAGCTGGGGCACCGTGCGGAGATGCTCGCCGAATCGCCGCTCCTGGCGGCGGCGGACCGGGACGCGATCAATCAGCGGATCCGTCGGGTGCCGGAGAGCATGCGGCTGGCCATGCGAACGGAGCCGTAGGACAGCGGAAGGGCGGCAGCCGCCAGGCTATCGCGCTGCTCGGGGAGCGCAAGCGATCGGGGGGTCTTCTCACATGGCTTCGATGAAGCCGAGGAGGTCCCTCGGTCGCTTGCGTGAACCTCGCGGTCGCCCGGCGCCGGGTCCAGCCTTAGCTTTCCCGCATGCCCCACCGCAGTGACCGAGCCGTTCTCGAGCGCATCCCCGTCAGTGACCGCTACACCGTCGAGCGGGAGCTGGGCCGGGGCGGGATGGCGATGGTGTATCTGGCGCGCGATCGCAAGCACGACCGCCCGGTCGCGATCAAGATCCTGCGTCCGGAGATCGTCGCCGGGGAGTCGGCGCAGCGCTTCCTGCTCGAGATCCGGATCCTCGCCCGGCTCCAGCACCCCCACATCCTCGCCCTGCTCGACTCCGGCGCCACGGGCGAAGCCCCGCGGCGGCCCTTCTATGTCATGCCGTACGTGGACGGCGAGACGCTGCGACAGCGGCTCACCCGCGAGGGCCCCCTTCCGGTCCCGGAGGCGCTGCGCCTGGTGCGGGAGATCGGCGAAGCGCTCCACTACGCCCATGGCGAAGGGCTGATTCATCGCGACGTCAAGCCCGAGAATGTCCTGCTCTCGCAAGGCCACGCCCTGGTCGCGGACTTCGGCATCGCACGCGCCGTCGGCGTGGCCGCCGGCGACCGGCTGACTCGGACCGGCCTGAGCATGGGGACCCCCGCCTACATGAGCCCGGAGCAGACCGGAGGCGAGCGAGAGGTCGACGCCCGGGCCGACCAGTACAGTCTCGCCTGCGTCCTCTACGAGCTCCTGGCCGGTCAGCCGCCCTTCACCGGGCCCGACGTGTTCGCGATCCTGTCACGCCAGCTCCTCGACCCGGTACCGCCGCTCACGACGCTCCGTCCCAACGTGCCGCGATCGGTGCGACGGGCGGTCGAGCGGGCGCTGTCCAAGGTCCCGGCGGACCGGTTCGGGAGCGTGCTGGAATTCGTGGAGGCCCTGGAAGCGCCGGAGGCGCCCCTGGCACCCGCGGCGGCCCCGAAGACGGCCATCGTCGTGCTGCCGTTCGCCAATCTGAGCCCCGACCCCGACAACGCGTACTTCGCCGACGGGTTGATGGAGGAGGTGATCGCCGACCTCTCCCGAGTCAAGGCGCTCACGGTGATCTCCCGTACATCGTCGGTCAAGCTCAAGCAGACCGGCTGGGACCTCCGGCGCATCGGACGGGAGCTCGACGTGCGCTACGCGCTGGAGGGCAGCGTGCGCCGTGCGGGCTCCACGCTGCGGATCACGGCCCAGCTGATCGACACCGAGACCGAGGATCACCTCTGGGCCGAGAAATACTCCGGCACGGTGGAGGACGTGTTCGATCTGCAGGAGCGGCTCTCCCGCCGGATCGTCGAGGCGCTGCGGATCACGCTGTCGCCGCCGGAGGACCGCGAGATCGCGGAGCGGCCGATCGCGGATGTCCGCGCGTTCGAGTACTACCAGCGCGCGCGCCAGGAGTATTACCGGTACTCCGCCGAGGGGATGGCGGCCGCGCGGGCGCTCGCGGAGCACGGGCTGGCAGTCGTCGGACCGCATGAAGCGCTGTACGGCATCCTGGGCACGGCGTACGCCTGGTCGCCGACCGTCGGCGGCGACGAGGAAGCGAGCCTGCGGGAGGCCGAGGCCTGTGCCCGCCGCGCCTTCGAGCTGAACCCCGACTCGGCCCAGGGCCTCTCGATCCTCGGTCAGGTCGCCTACCGTCGGGGGCAGGCGGGTGAGGCGGTCCGACTGCTGAGCCGGGCCGTCGCGGCCGAGCCCAACAATCCGGACACGATGCACCAGCTGGCCGGGGCGTACCTGTTGGGCGGGCGGATCGGGCCGATGCGGGAGGTGCTGACCCGGCTGGTCGCACTGGACCCGCTGACGCCCAGCAATCATTGCCTGCTGGGCCTGAGCTACCTGTTCGGCGGCGACGCCGCCGGCGCGCTGCCCTCACACCGGCGCGCGGTCGAGCTGGATCCGCGGAGCACCATCTGCAGGGTCTGCGCCGCGGTAGCGCTGACGGCCGCGGGGCGCGAGGCCGAGGCGGCACGCGAGTTCGAGTGGCTGGAGCGCCAGCCTTCGGAGGATGCCCTGGCCTCGCTCGCGGTGCGCTTCCGGCGCGGCCTCACGGGAGACCGGGTGGCCGTGCTGTCGCCGCCGAGTGCGGCCGAGCGTGCGATGGCGGAGTCGGATGAGTACTGGGCATACCTGATGGCAGCGGCCTACGCGCTGGTGGGGCAGAGGGACGAGGCGCTAGGCTGGCTCGAGCACGCAGTCGACGTCCGCGGGTGGATCGACTACGTGTACTTCACCCGACACGACCGCTTCCTCGAGAGCCTGCGCCCGACCCGGCGTTTCCAGGAGCTGATGGCCTCCGCCCGGGAGCGGCACCAGCGGTTCACGGACGACGGCACGCCCACGCCGTAGGCAGCAAGGCTTCGTAGATCATCCGCTGGACGGCACCCACCTGCGCCTCGAGCTCCGAGGGCCGGCCCTGCATCAGATCGCGCTGCATCGACGCCGTCCCGTCCGGCGGCACCTCCGCGTCACGCCGCGTGCCCGTGCGAACGCCTGCCGGAGCCGACGGCGCCGGTGCCGAACACCGCGAAAGTCGGATTGCTCATCGCCTTATCGTTCCAGACATCCGCGTACCACACGTCCGGTGTGGTGCGGCATCAACTACGTGCGACGATCTCGGCTCGGGTGTGAGACGAGCGGAGGATCACGAGGAACGTCATGCGAATCGCGACCTGGAACGTGAACTCGCTGAAGGCGCGCCTGGAGAAGGTGTTCTGGTGGCTGGAACGGGCACGACCGGACGTGCTGCTGATGCAGGAGACCAAACTGGCGGATGCGGGCGCACCGGTCGCCGAGTTCCGCGCGGCCGGCTACGAGCTGGTCCACCACGGCGAGGGCCGGTGGAACGGCGTGGCGATCGCCAGCCGCTGCGGAGTCTCGGACCTGGTGACCAACTTCGGCGAGCCGCTCGCGCCCGCCTGGACCTCCGAGGCCGGCGATGACGAGCCGCTGGCCGAGGCGCGGATGATGGCGGCCACGTGCGGCGGGGTGCGGGTCGTCTCGCTGTACGCGCCGAACGGACGGGCTCTCGGCTCGTCCTTCTATGAGGCGAAGCTGGCCTGGTACGAGCGCCTCACTCACTGGCTCCAGAGCTCGGCTGACCCGGCGGAGCCTCTCGTGCTCGGCGGCGACTTCAATGTCGCGCCGGAAGACAAGGACGTGTGGGACCCGCGGGCCTGCCACGGCGGGACGCACGTGTCGCCGCCGGAGCGGGACGCATTCTTCCGTCTCTCCCGGTGGGGCCTGGTCGATGCCTATCGTCTCCATCATCCTGAGCCCCACCGATACTCCTGGTGGGACTACCGCGCCGGCGCCTTCCACAGGAACCTCGGCATGCGGATCGACCACCTGCTGGTGACCCGCTCCCTCGCCGGGCGCACGGTATGGGCGGAGATCGATCGCGAGGCACGGAAGGGCAAGCCCGTCCCGTCGGACCATGCGCCCCTGGTGATCGACCTCGACGAGCCCGGTAAGCCCTTCGTGGCCGGCTGGGAGGCTGCCGAGGAGCGCATGGCTCGCCGCGGCAGCGCTCGCGCGTGAGCTCGGCGGGCTGCGACGACCTCGCTAAGGGTCAGCTTCGCGCGCCGTGCGGCATGAACACGGCCGAGTCGTAGTAGGTGCGGAACTTACGGACCCTGCCTCCCTCCACCTCCAGCACACTGACCCCCCGGTACTCCACCGGCGACCCATCGGGCAGCGTGCCGCGACTGATCCACTCCAGCACCGACCCCGAGCCCCCCTCGACGACGTGCGTGAACTCCGACCGGATCTCCCGAAAGGCGGAGAGATACGCCTGCCAGAACTCCCGAAGGCCCTCCCTTCCCTGGACCGGCTCGGTGCGCCCGAGGTTGAGCGCCTCCGCGTCGTCGTGAAACAATGCCAACAGCGCGTCGAGCGTGCCGGTGCGCTCGGCGTCCTGAAGGGCGCTCATGAACTGCTCGCTCAGTTGCTCTGCCATGGGTAATCCGCCTGGGTGCGATGTTCGTTCCCCTGCCGTTCGCGGAGAGTAGTGTCGAGAACATCCTTTGATGGTGCTCGAGGTCACATCCGCGCGACTGGTACTTGCCTAGGATCCGAACAGCTTGTCGGTCCCGCAGGCACGGATGGTGCGCCAGCGAAGGGGCCCGATTTCCGATCTCTGGGCCCGCCCAGGATCGCAGGCCTTTGCTGAAGGGAGAAGTCATATGTCGAGAGTGATACCCATCACCGGCGCGCTGGCGGCGGCAATGCTGGCCGCCGCTCCAGGCGCCGCTGCTCAAGTGACGTCCAGTCAGGACTCGATCGCGGCCGATACCGCTTATATCAGGCAGGTCATCCAGAGCAACTTCCTCGAGGTGGGGCTCGGCCGCCGGGCGTACTCCGAGGCCGAGGACTCCGCCGTCAAGCAGTTCGCCCTCCGCATGATCAGGGACCACAACTCCATGAACGATCAGTGGAGCGAGCTCGCGCAGCGGAATGGCATGGAGGTCGAGCTGGAGGTCGGTCCCGCCGGGCAGGCCGTGGCCGAGCGGCTCGAGGACCTCGAGGACGAGGAGTTCGACCAGGCCTACATGGCCGCAATGATCCGGCAGCACGAGCAGGACCTGGCCACCGTCTCGCGCCTGGCGAGGTGGGCCCGCTCCCCCGAGGTGCGGGAGCTGGCGAGCAACGGCGCGCCGACGCTCCGGCAGCATCTCGAGCTCGCGCGAGAGGTCGGCAGCCGGGTCGGTGTGTCGACGATCGCGGGGCGCACCGCGGGGGTGCCCGCCCCGACACCGACCGCGAACGATACCGGGAGACGCACCGTGGGCGTGCCCGCACCGGTACCCACGACTTCCGGCGACACCGGGAGGCGCACGACGGCTGGTCGCACGGCCGGGGGCGCGCGGGCCGACCGGGACGGTCGGGGCGACCGTGACGACAACGACCGCGGTCGGCTTCGCGGGGAAGACCGTGCCTTCGTCCAGAACGTCCTCCAGGACCACCTCATGCATGTCCGGTTGGCCGAGCGGGCCCAGCGCGAGGCGAGGAGCGACCGAACCCGCCGGCTGGCGGAGCGGATGGAGCAGGAGTTCGGGGACTGGCAGGATCGCTGGGAGAACCTCGCGGAGCGGTACGACATTAAGCCGCCCTCGCACCTCGGGCGCCTGCACGGCCAGAAGCTCGAGCGGCTCGAGCGGGCGTCACGCGGGAACATCGACCAGACCTATCTCGAGATCGTGACCGAGCACCTCGAGTCGGTGGTGCCCTACTTCGAGAAGGAAGGGCAGGCGGTCCGCCCCGCCGCCGTGCGGCGGCTGGTGGACGAGGAGCTTCCGGTGATCCGCGAGATCCTGGAGGGCACCCGGCGGATGGAGCGGCAGGCGAGCAGGCAGGGGCAGGGTTCCGGCCGCGACTGAGTCGAGGCTGGGCGCCTGCGCGGCACTCGCACGATAAGAGACGGCCCGCTCCCGCGAGGGGGCGGGCCGTCCGCACGAGGACACATCGATGACTTCGGAATTGCCTTCAGCACCCCTGTCAGGGAGCCCTGCCGCGGCTCGAGTGCGGTTGGTCTCCCCAAGCACCGCATCGGCCCGAGCCCGCGCGTACAACTCAGCGCTGCTCGTACTCGTCGTGGCGGCGCCACCAGACGCCCCCCTCGTTGCGACCTTTGGGGGCGCGGTCGAGCCACTGGTACATGCCCCAGATGGCGTCCACTCCGCGCGCATAGGCGGAGTACGTGTGGTACACCACGCCGTCCTCGTGCGCGAACGCGCTCAGGCCCGGCCGCTCGCGCGCGTAGGTGGCCAGGTCGGTTCCGCTCATGGCGGCGAACTTCGCGGACCCGTCGGCTGTCGTGCGTGAGGGTATGTCGACGACAGGTGGCTCCCGCCGGTAGTTGTACTCGATGCCGCCCTCGCGCTGCTGTTCCGGGGTGAACCCGACGCTGAAGTCGGCGTTGAAGTCGCTGCCGAACGACGAGGCCCAGGGAAACTTCCACCCCATCCGCCGCTTGTACGCCTGCAGCTTCTCGAGCGGCGCCCGCGATACGGCCCAGAGCATCACGTCATGGTTGGCCAGGTGCACGGCGACGCCGTCGAAGCCGTCCGCGATCGCCGAGCAGGAGGGGCAGCCGGCCGCGTAGTCGGGGCCGAACATGAAGTGGTAGACGAGGAGCTGCGAGCGCCCCCGGAACAGGTCGGGCAGCGAAGCGCTGCCCTCGTCGGTCGTGAATCGGTACTCCTTGTCGATCCGCACCCAGGGCAGCTCCTGCCGGCGCCGGGCGACCTCGTCGCTACGCCGCGTGAGCTCCTTCTCCGCCTCCAGCAGCTCGAGCCGCGCCGCGAGCCACTCTTCCCGTGTCCCCGTCATGTGCTTCGTCATCGCGCTTCTCTCCCTTGGTCGAATGTCGCCCGTGGTCCATGATGAGATAGAATTAGCGCCTGACGATCAAAGGTGTGAGTTACAAGCGTGACGCGATTCCGATGGATTCGATGATGGCCGCCGCGGCCCGTGCGCTCGCGGCAGGCGATCCCCTCGGCGCATTGAAGTGGGTCGCTCTGCGCCACGACGCACCGGCGCTCGCGCTCCGAGGCATCGCGATGGCGCAGCTCGGCGACTTCGACCGAGCGAAGGGTCTCCTGAGACGTGCGGCGCGCGCCTTCGGCCCCGGGGAGGCCGTGGCCCGTGCGCGGTGCGTCGTCGCCGAGGCGGAGGTCGCGCTCGCCTCGCGGGAGCTGGGCCGGCGTGCGCCGGCGCTCGACGCGGCAGCGGAGACGCTCGAAGAGCACGGCGACCGCCGGAACGCCGCCTACGCTCGGCACCTCGGGGCCCGGCGGCTCCTCCTCATCGGGCGCATCGACGAGGCCGAGCGTACCCTGACCGAGCTCGACGCCTCGCGCCTTCCGCCCGCGATCAGGGCCCTGCACGAGCTGGTGGTCGCCGGAATCGCCATGCGCCGCCTCCGGGCCAAGGCGGCTCGCACGGCGCTCGCGCGGGCCCGGCGCGCCGCCGGCGACGCGCGGATCCCGGCGCTGACGGCGGAGGTCGACAGCGCCCTCCAGGTGCTGAACGCGCCCGCGGGGCGCCTGATCGAGGGCGGCCAGAACCGAGCCCTCCTGCTCGACGAGCTCGAAGCGCTGCTGGCGTCGAACGCGCTCGTCGTGGACGCGTGCCGGCACGTCGTGCGTGGCGCACGCTCGGCCGTCTCGCTGGCCCGGCGTCCGGTGTCCTTCGCGCTTGCACGCGCACTGGGCGAAGCCTGGCCCGGCGACGTGGGAAGGGACTTGCTCGTCCGGGCGTTCGGAGCGCAGCGCGCGGGTGAGCCGCAGCGTGCGCGGCTGCGGGTCGAGATGGTGCGCCTTCGCAGGCTCCTCAGAGCGGTAGCCGGCGTGAGCGCCACGGAGCGTGGGTTCGCGCTGGAGCCGCTCCGCGCGCGCAGGGTGGTCGTGGTGGCGCCGACCGTGG
>DATABZ010000326.1:0-4277 GCA_036259315.1 Gemmatimonadales bacterium
GGAAGGAGTTCACGCCGGCGCAGATCGTGGCGCACGCCCCGCGCATGCTGCTACCGTACGCGGGGATGGCTGCGTTCGCGCACGGGTGGACCGAGCTGGACCCGCGGATCCGCGCGCTCGCGATGTACCTGGCCGGCCACCTGAACGGCTGCGCGTGGTGCATGGACTTCGGCGCGCACGTGGGGACGAACGTGGGCGTGCCGGCGGAGAAGCTGGCGAAGGTGCACGCGTACGCCACGGACCCGGCGTTCACGGAGGCGGAGCGGGCGGCGCTGGCGTTCTCGGCGGAAGTTCCGCAGGCCGAATTGCGGCAACCTGATGCAATACATGAGGTTGCCGCTCTTTTTGGCTCATCCTGTACCCATGTAAGTGCGCAGCAGAACACTTGTGCTGTTTACTTCGTGCGCTTACATTGTGCGCATGTACATCGAACGCGTCCCCAACCGCTCCTCCCCGCCCGCCGTTCTCCTGCGCGAATCCTGGCGCGAGGGCGGCAAGGTCCACAAGCGCACCCTCGCCAACCTCTCCGCCCTCCCCGACGACGCGGTCGAGGTCCTGCGCCGGGCGCTCAAGGGGGAGACGCTGATCTCAGCCGAAGAGGCAGTCCGCACCGAACGCTCGGTACCGTACGGCCACGTGGCCGCCGTGCTGGGAACGATCCGCCGCCTGCGGCTCGACCAGGTGCTGGGCACGAAGCCTTCGCCGGAGCGCGACCGGGCGCTGGCGATGATCGTGGCGCGCGTGCTTGCTCCCGACAGCAAGCTCGCCACGGCGCGCGGCCTGGGCGAGGAGAGCGCCTTCTCGGCGCTCTCCGGCGCGCTCGGGCTGGAGGACGTGTCCGCCGACTCGCTCTACCGTGCGCTGGACTGGCTGCTGGAGCGGCAGCCGGCGATCGAGTCGAAGCTCGCGGCGAAGCACCTGAAGGAGGGTACGCTCCTGCTCTACGACGTGACCTCCACCTACGTGGAGGGGCGGCACTGTCCTCTGGCGGCGCACGGCTACAGTCGTGACGGCAAGCCGCAGAAGATGCAGATCGTCTTCGGGCTGCTGACCACGGCCGAAGGATGCCCCGTGGCGGTGGAGGTCTTTCGCGGCAACACGGCCGATCCGGCGACGCTCGCCTCGGCGGTCGCCAAGGTGCGCGAGCGCTTCGGGCTGAAGCGCGTGGTGTGGGTGGCCGACCGCGGGCTGCTGACGGACGCGCGCATCGAGGCCGAGCTGCGCCCCGACGCGGACTTCGGCTGGATCACCGCGCTTCGCGCCCCCGCCGTCCAGGCGCTGTACGAGGAGGGGGTGCTGCAGCTCTCCCTCTTCGACGAGCAGAACCTGGCCGAGATCTCCTCCAGCGCCTTCCCCGGCGAGCGGCTCATCGCCTGCCGCAACCCGCAGCTGGGCGCGGAGCGCGCTCGCAAGCGCGAGGCGCTGCTCCTGGCCACGGAGAAGGAGCTGACGAAGATCGTCAACGCCACCACCCGCCAGACGAGGCCGCTGCGGGGCGCGGAGAAGATCGGGGTGCGGGTGGGGCGCGTGCTGGGCCGCTTCAAGGTGGGCAAGCACTTCCGGCTCGAGATCACCGACACCTCCTTCCGCTTCGAGCGCGACCCCGAGCGGATCGAGGGCGAGGCCCGCCTCGACGGCATTTACGTCATCCGCGCCACGGTGCCGAAGGAGGAGATGACGGCCGACGCGGCCGTGGCGGCGTACAAGAGCCTGTCGCAGGTGGAGCGGGCCTTCCGCTCGGAGAAGACCGACCTGGACGTCCGCCCCTTGCGCCACCACACGGAGCCGCGGGTGCGCGCCCACGTCTTCCTCTGCATGCTCGCGTACTACGTCGAGTGGCACCTGCGGCGCTCGCTCGCACCGCTCCTCTTCGAGGACCATGACCGCGCCGCGGCCGCCGCGGAGCGCACGGATGTGGTCGCCAGGGCGGAGATCTCGCCGGCGGCGCGGCAGAAGAAGGCGCGACGCCGCACCGCTGAAGGACTTCCCGTGCACAGCTTCCGCACGCTCATGGCCGCGCTCGCTACCGCAACGCGAGCCCGCGTCCGCGTCGGTGACCACGCCTTCGACCAGCTTGTCCCGCTCACCGCGCTGCAGGAGCGTGCCTTCCAGCTGCTGGAGGTGCGCTGGAGCTAAACGTACCCAGTACGCGGAACCCGTTTTTTCGCTTAACTCAAAGCGCCACAAGCAGTAATCTGCCCTGCGCCGTGCGGAACTTCCGTTTAAGAATCCCCTGCGCTCGCGCCCGTATGTCATTTCGAAGGAGGCGCCACACCGCACCGTCGGCTGGCACGAAATCCTGCGCGCCGACTGAGAAATCTACTGTCTGCTGCTGGTGCCTCGTCGCACCGCTCCGGCACTGGCCCTGTCCGGCCGTGTCGTAGCCGCGAAGTAAGCACGGGCTGCCGCGTCTGCCCTCCAGCAAATCCGACAGTAGATTCCTCGGCCCTGCAACCTCTGGTGTGAAAGCAGGCTACGGCGTGGCCGGGCCTCGGAATGACAGCGCTAGCGCTGGTGGATCTGCCTGGATGCGCAGCATCGAATTCTTAAACACACTCTGAGCTCGACTTTGGCCCTTTCAGGCAGCATAAGCGAGTGCTTGGGCCCAGTGGTGGAACAGCGGGCTCGGAATTGTAGCACTCTCGGAGTCGGACGCCGAGGAGGAAATAAACTCGTGCGCCCAGAGTTGGCGCCGCACGGCAGCGATGGCGTCGCTGAAAGTGAGCACCGGCTTGGCGTACCACGCCGCCTGTCGCGGTGTCAGTCGTGCGGTGCGATGAAGCTGTTCCGCCAGGATCGCTACGACCGAGAACAGCCCGAGCAGAACGGGAGTGGTGCGTTCGATCGCGAGCCGCGACCATTGGCGCTGTGTCTCGACTCCCAGGTGACGGCGGACTTCGGCGAAGGTGACTTCCATCTGCCACCGGCGCACGAAGTACGAGAGAATGCGTACCGGGCGAAGCGAGGGGTCGGTGCAGAGGAAAGCACGCGGCTCCAGCTTCCCGTCAGGATCTCTGACCAGCACGAATCGACCCTGGACTGGAGGCTTGCCGCCCTTGTACCACACCGCGGTGAAGGAGGTGATCTCGACGGCCTTGCGGGTGCGGCCGTACCAGGCGCGGAGGTGGATGCGCTGCCACGGTGTAGCTGGATCGTGCAGCCGCTGGTGCAGGCTGGGCAGGCGCTCGCCCTTGATCCGAGGCCGCCCGGGTTTTCCAGGAACGCGCGGCGGAGCCGGAGCGTAAAGGGCGCTGTCCATGCGCACCTGGGTGATCACGGTGACGAACTCACGCACACTGTCGAGGAAGTCGAAGGTGGCGTACGTGCTGTCAGCGACCAGGATGATCCTGCGCTCGGCCACCCATCGGCTGACCTGCTTGGCGAGCTGCCGCCCCCAATCGGTGATCGACTTGTGGCGGATGCCGTGCTCCTGCGCGTATCGCTCGGAAGGGGCGAGTGCCGTCAGGAACGGGAGCGCCCACACACGACCCGCGAAGGGCACACGGACGAGCAGCATGAGGCTGATCCAGCGCAGGCCGCTCGCCTTGACGAAGTGTCCGTGGCTGGAGCGCACCGGATCCCGGTAGATGCCGCGCTTTGCGATCTTCTTGCCCCAACGCCGCTCGATCGTCTCGTCGATGCCAAGGACGATCACACCGCGCATGACAAACGCCGTGATCAGCAGGAAGAACAGAATGCGGCTGGCCTGCAGCGCATTCCAGCGCGCGCGGGAGAGCACGCGGTGATAATTCTGGAAGGTGCGCTGCGCCTCCAGGCCGGAGATGCGGAGTGCCGCCGCAACGGTGCGCCTGCCGGGCGACAGCAGCGCGCCGATGACCAATTGTCGCGCATGGGCGAACGTAGGCTGCGTGAAAAGAGGTGAGAACGAGAGGATGAGCGCCTCGAACTCAGCAAATCCGATCGCAATCGCAGGGGCAGGTAAGCACATGCACCCAATGTAAACTGGACGGGCGCGTTGGCTAGACCTGCCGCCACCCTACCGCTGAGAATTGGACAAAGTCGAGCTCAGAAATCAACTTTCGGATCTGACGATCAACGGATCAACGCTTACCCGCAAACGGCCCCCGCGCGAGAAGATCATCCTTCGCGCCGGGGCCGCCATCACTCCATCACTCCATCACTCCATCACTCCATCACTCCATCACTCCATCACTCCATCACCCCACCGCCGCAGAGACGCCGCGGACGGCCCGGAACTGCGGCCGTCCACGACGTCCGAAGGCTATTCCCTATTCCCTGTTCCCTATTCCCTGGCC
>DATABZ010000327.1:0-1657 GCA_036259315.1 Gemmatimonadales bacterium
GGACTCACGAGAGGTACGGCGGCCGGCGATCGCATCGGGAGCGTTCGGGCGGCCAGGAGGGAACGCGGCGCGGGTGCCCCTGCGAGGCGGGGTCGGAGCAGGAAGTTCAGTAGCAGCTTTGTGATGCACTCGAGCCGAGTGGTGACTCACCATCGGCGCGGTGAGAAGGCGACACCGCCAGGCGATCCCCGCACGACGAGGAACTGTCTCCCTGATCTTGCCCCCGTTTCACCGGACACTCAGGCGGTTGCGGTTTGAGCTGCGATGAACTCGCGGGGCGAGCGCATCTTCAGCCCTGAGTGCGGGTGGTTGTCGTTGTAGTCCTCGATCCACCCGCCGACGAGATCGAGGACGCTGTGAGCGTTCGGCAGCGGCGTGACGCGCGCGTAATCCCGCTTGAGCGTGTTCACGAAGGCTTCCGAGATGCCGTTGCTCTCCGGGCTCTTCACCGGCGTGAAGCAGGGCCTCAGACCGAGCTGGCTGGCGAAGATGCGCGTGTCGCGGGCGGTATCGGGCGAGCCGTTGTCACTGAGCACCTCCACCGGATGCGGGGCGCGGTGTCGGCCGAACCGCGTCTCCACCGCCTCGAGCATCATGTCGCGCACGTCCGAAGCACTGATGCCGGCGTTCACTACCGCCCGCCAGGCGATGATCTCGCGGTCGTGGGCATCGATGACGAAGGCGCCGCGGACGACCTCACCGTTCCAGCAGGTGAACTCGAAGCCGTCGCTGCACCACCTCAGGTTCGAGCGCACGACAATGACCTTGCCGTCGTGGATGCGCGCCGGCCGCTCGGTATGGCTCCGCGCGAGAAGCAGGTTGTTGGCTTGCATGATCCGGTAGACGCGCTTGTGGTTCACCGGCGCCAGCCCCTGCGCCCGCAGCTGCCGGTTCAGGATCGCCGTGATCCGCCGGTAGCCGTAGGTCGGCCGCGCCGCCACCAGCGCCGTGATCAACGGCAGCACCGCCGCGTCTTGCGCCTTGTGGTAGCGCCGCCGCGGCTTCGTCCTCCCGCTCAGCCGGTCATGCAGGTTCGAGCGTGACACCCCGAGCGTCTCGGCCACGGCCTTCATCGGGAAGCGTCCTTCAGCGGCGACTGCACGAGCAACGTCGGTTTTTTTGCCCGTGACTTGTCCAGCGCCTCCTTGAGGATCTCCACCTCGAGCGTCTTGCGGCCGAGCTGCCGCTCCAGTTCGCGGATGCGATCCTCCATCTGCCGGACGGCCTTGTTGCTGGTCACCTCGTCGTCGCCCGTCACCGCCACGCTTCCTCCCTCCAGCATCAGCCTGCGCCAACGATAGAGGAGGTTCGGCGCCACGCCATTGCGCCGCGCGACGACCGAGATGCTCTCCCGCTCGTCCAGGGTCCCTTCCACGATCCGCAGCTTCTCGGCCGCGGACCAGCGGCGGCGCCGGCCGCCATCGGTGATGATCTCGATCTCAGACATGAGCACGTGCCCAGGCATATGCCTAAGCCTCCATAGCTATGCCCCGAGTGTCCGGTCGAAACGGGGGCCAGTTCACCAGGCCGCACGCTTGATGGCGGGCAGGATAAACTTGGTGCAGATGTCGCGTTCGGTGAGGCTCCGCTTGTCCATGCGCTCAGTCGAGCCCTGCCGTCGGCTGGCGCGCGCTTGATCCGCCTTCGGGCACCAGAC
>DATABZ010000328.1:0-2762 GCA_036259315.1 Gemmatimonadales bacterium
GTCACCCTGCACTCCCCCAAGGGTCTGGCGATCAAGGGTGACACGCTCTGGGTGGCCGCCATCGATGCCGCGCGCGCCTTCGACAAGCGCAGCGGCAAGCCGATCGCCACCGTGAGCCTCGCCGGCCAAGCGAAGTTCCTCAACGATGCCGCGATCGGGCCGGACGGCGCGATCTACATGACCGACACCGGCGTGGCGGACGACGGCAAGGGCGGGATGGCCCATCCCGGGCCCGATCGGGTGTTCCGGATCGCGGGCCGCAAGGCCACGGTGGCGCTGGAGTTTCCCGACAAGCCCGGACCCAACGGGATCACCTGGGACTCCGCCGCATCCAAGTTCGTGATCGTGTCGTTCCAAAGTCCCTCGATCTATCACTGGGCACCGGGCGATTCGGCCGCGACCGTGCTCGCCCAGGGTCCCGGCATGATGGACGGGATCGAGCCTCTGGGCGACGGCAGCTTCGTGGTGTCCACCTGGTCCGACTCGAGCCTCTTCGCGCTCCGGGGCAACCGGATCACGACGCTCGTCCGCGGGCTGCCCGGGGCCGCCGATATCGCCATCGATCCGGAGCGCAACCGGGTGGCGGTGCCGCTCCTCACCGAGAATCGGCTCGAGTTCGTGGAGCTCCGGCCATGAGAGCCCTCACCTACGCGGCCGTTGCGGCCGGGGCGATGGCCGTAGGCGCCGCGGGCGCCCACGCGCTCGGCGGCGTGGGTGCGGACGCATCCGTGGGCCGCGCGTCCCAGGAGCCCACCACCCACGGCGAATGGGTCTACATCCGGAGAGGCGCCGACTCGATCCGCGCCTACGTGGCCTATCCCGAGCGGAAGGACAAGGCCGCGGCGGTGATCGTGATCCACGAGATCTACGGCCTTACCGAGTGGGAGCCGACCGTCGCGGACCGGCTGGCGAAGGAGGGGTTCGTGGCGGCGGTGCCCGATCTCCTGTCCTCGAAGCACGGCAAGACGCCGGCGGACGAGAGCGAGGCGCGCAAGCTCGTGGGCGAGCTCGAGCCGGAGCGGGTGACCGCCGATCTCGACGCCACTTACACCTATCTGAACACCCTGCCCGCAGTCCGGAAGGGCGACATCGCCACGATCGGGTTCTGCTGGGGCGGCGGACAGAGCTTCCGGTACGCTACGAACAATCCCGACCTCAAGGCCGCCGTCGTCTGCTACGGTCCCGCCCCAGACACGGCGAGCATGCGCCGCATCCAGGCCCCCGTGCTCGGGATCTACGGCGAGCACGACGCGCGGATCAATGCCGCGCTCCCCGACGTGAACGCGGCGATGGAGAAGTACGGCAAGACGTTCACCCAGGAGGTGTATCCCGGCACCGGGCACGGGTTCCTGAAGCCGGGCCGACAGGGCTACGACACTCCCGAACGCGAGCGTGCGTGGAAGCGGATCCTGGAGTTTTTCCGGGCTCGGCTGGGCAAGTAAGCCCGGCGCGGTGAGCCTGGGCTCTCGGTGGTGGCGCGCACTCGCAGGCGGCGTGCTCCTCTGCGCCGCCTGCGATCGCGGACACCTCCCGCTGCAGGGTCGATTCGACATCGGCCGGGATCCGATGGTCGTGTTCGTGGGCGGGGAGGCGCCGGGGGGTGGAGACCTGTACGCGCTCGAGCCCACGGGCGGCCGCGCCATCCGGATCACCTTCAGCGTGGTGGGAGAGATGCGGCCGGCGCTCTCGCCCGACGGTGGGCAGCTCGCCTTCCTCCGCGCCGGTGCGCTGACCGACTCCACGCCGGCGAGCGTCTGGGTGCTGAACCTGGCGAACGGGGCTGAGCGCCGGATCCGGCTGCCCCCCCGCGCGGGCCCGCCGGAGCGGGTGGCGTGGAGCGCGGACGGAGGCATGCTGCTGGTGCGATCCGCAACTGGAGTGTACGGGGCGCCCACTCCGCCCGGGCCGTCCGAGGCCCGCCCGCTCGCCGGCCCCGAGCGCGCCGCGGCCGAGTCGGCGCTCGCGGTATTGCTCGGCCGCCCCGCGTTCGCGCGGGTCGTGCCCTGCGCCGAGGTCGAGGGTCTCTGCGTTCTGGGCGACAGCGGTCCGCCCGCGCTGCTGGCGCGTGGCGCCCGCGAGCCCGCCCGATGGGGGCCGGATTCGGTAGCCTACCTCATGGGAGACCAGCTGCTGGTACGCCCGGTGGGTCCGGGGCGGGCCCGCCGCGTGGCGTGGAGCGGCGTTCCGCCACGTCCTCGTCAGCTCACCGTTTTCCCGGGACCTAACGGGCGGCGATAGCGTCCCACGCCGCGTCGAGCGTGAGCGCGATCTGGGGACTCTCCGACTCCCACTCCCGTGCACCCACCCGCTCCGCGGCGAACGCCACCAGGGCGAGCCAGACATCGGTCCACAGCTCCGGTGGTCCCTGGCGCACCACTCCCTGGCTCTCGCCGGCGGCCACGACTTGCCGGAGCGCATCCCGAAACTCCCGGGCCGCCTCACGGCTCCGCTCGTCCAGGTGCTGCTCGTCGCGGCTGCGGAGCAGCATGCGGGTGAGTGAGGGGTCGCGAGCCGCGGCATCGAGCAGCCTGCGAGCGATCGCCGCGAGCCGATCGGATACCGCGTGGTGCCCGTTGGGCTCCGCCTCCTTCACCAGCCCGGCGCCCCAGCGTTGCGCGTTACGGTAGACCTCGTTCAGCAGGTGTTCCTTGCCGCTGAAGTGGCGGTAGATGGTGCCCTCGGCGACCCCGGCGCGTGCCGCGATCGCCGGAGTGGTGGTCGCCCGGAAGCCGACGGTGGTGTAGAGATCGAGGGCGGCACGA
>DATABZ010000329.1:0-17304 GCA_036259315.1 Gemmatimonadales bacterium
CGGCGGTCGTCAGCGGGTCAGCAGTCCGGCGTCGAGGATCAGCGGCGCGCCGGTGACGTAGCGCGCCCGGTCCGAGGCGAGGAAGAGCACCGCGGCGGCGACGTCCTCCGGCTCGATCCAGGGCACCGGGAGCAGGTTCCCCGCCGATCGCTCGGCGATCTCCCGCGGCGTCAATCCCTCGAGGGCCGCGAGCCCGTCGTTCATCGGGGTATTGACCCCGGTAGGATGAATCGAGTTCACCCTGATCCCGTGGGGCGCCAGCTCGATGGCCCAGGACTTGGTGAGCCCTGTCAGTCCCCACTTGGACGCGGCGTAGTGGCTCAGCCGGCCCATGCCGCGGAGACCGGCGACGGACGAGTTGTTGATGATGACGCCGGACCGCTGCCGCATCATCACCGGGATCACTCGCCGGGCCACCAGCCACGCGCCCTTGAGGTTAATGTCGAGCATCGCGTCCCAGGCCTCTTCCGTCAGCTCGTGCGCCAGCCCGTACGCGCAGATCCCCGCGTTGTTGAAGAGGATGTCGATACGGCCGAACCGGTGCACCGCGGCGTCCACCGCCCCGGTCACGTCGGCGTCCCGCCGGACGTCGCCCTCGAACGTGAGGCAGTCGCTCCCCAGCTCCCGGCAGGCCGCGGCCAGCGAGTCGAGGTCCTCACGCGAGCCCATGCCGTAGCCCGGATAGCTGAGCGGACGTGCGACGTCGAACCCTGCGATCCGGGCGCCTTCCCGTGCCAGCGCCAGGGCGCTCGCCCGGCCCTGCCCGTGCGCCGCGCCGGTGATGAAGGCGACCTTGCCCGCGAACTCACCCGGCATGGCCGCTCTCCGCCGGCTCCCGGCGATACGGGTGCAGGTACTCGTCGAGCTCCACCTCGAGCGCGTTGTTGAACACGTTGGTTGCCACCATGACGGCCCCGAATGCCGTGAGCGCGGTCATCTGCGCGTGGTCGAAGTGGGCCGCCACCCGGCGGTACACCTCCTCCGGCACGCGGAAGGGCGACACCGCGAGCCGGCGCCCGTACTCCACCACCGCCGCTTCTCGCTCAGCGAGCTCCAGGCGATCAGGGTCCTCGCCCTCCTCGATCAGAATCCGCCGGAAGAAGGTCGAGCATATGAGGCAGTCGGTCTCCGCGGAGATCGCGTGGGCAAAGAGGACGGTCAGCCGAGGCCCGAGGAACGGCTGCACGGCGTCGCGGAGTGGATACCACTCCATCAGTGCCTGGAACGCCGGGAGGGAATTCAGCAGGGTCCGCTTCATGTTGGTGATGCGGGCGTGGCGCCGGATGTGGTCGTCGTGCGCCTCCCGGATCTCGGGCGGGGCGGAGTCGTAGGCGATCTGGGGGACTCGGGGCACGGGTGGCTCCAGTGAGCGTCGCGTGGTGGTGCTGCCACTCCCAATGTATCTCGGCAGCCCGGGCTCGAGCCAAGTATTCGGCAGCCGTCGGGGCATGGGTAAGCCGGAGCCCGCGGCTTGACAGCCGCTCGGCTGGGCGATAATACCGGCGAGATGGATCCCGCTCGCGCCGTTCCCCTCACCGGAGGTGGTACATGGACGCGCTCGTCGCCTTGGCACTCAGCATAGGGATTTTGATCGCCGGCTGGACGTATCTCGCACTGGGAGTCGCGGCGCTGCCGGTGTGGGCCGGCATCGTCGCCTGGGGATGCTTCTTCGCGGCAGGAGGCAAGACCGAGGGGCTGATGAAGACCATCGCGGCGAACCTGTCGGGAGTGTTGTGGGCGTTCGTCGCGCTCTACGTCTGGAACACGGCCGGTGGCGGGGTCCCCCTCCTCTCACTCCTCGTCGGCCTCGCGGCCTTCATGATGGTCATCCAGGCGAAGATACCAGCGCTCGGCTTCATCCCTGGTGCATTCCTCGGCGCCGCCACCGCGGTGGGCGTCGTGGTCGGCGCGAACGGGAGCTGGACCAGCACGATCATCGCCCTGGTGGCCGGTGCGGTATTCGGCTACCTGTCGGAGATGCTGGCGGGCGCGATCGGCACCCGGAAAGCCACCGCGTAGGCCGATCCGGGACGCCGAATACGTCCGGGGCCCCGAGGGGCCCCGGATGCCCGCTCACTTCAGTCCCGCCAGGACCCCCGTGATCCGCTCCTGCTGCGTCCGGTCCTTCGTCATCGATCGCGCCTTGCTGTACAGCTCGATGGCCCGGCGCTTGTCGCCCTTCATCGCGTAGGCCTCGCCGAGACTGTCGTAGACGTTCCAGCTCTTCGGGTAATCCTTCACGTTCTTCTTGAAGACCACGATCGCCGAGTCCACCTTTCCCTCGCCGAGGAGCTGGTAGCCGTAAGTGTTCATGTCGGCCTCGGTGGCCAGCTCGAAGGCGCGGTCCCGCAGCGTCGCGGCATTCACCGGGTCGCCCATCTTCTCGAGCAGGGTGGCCTTCACCCTGAGGTTGGTGAAGTTCTCGTTGATGACGATGGAGCGCTGGGCCCACTCCGATGCCTCCTCCAAGTTCACGTCGTTGCCGGCGCACCAGGCCGCGGCCTGCATCCAGGGCTGCCAGAAGAACCGGCCCAGCCCCCGGAGTTGCTGGCGGAGACTGTCCACCACCACCTTCTTGTAGTCCACTTCCACCGTGAAGGGCACCGCGAGCTTCTCCCAGCGCATCGTCGCGATCACGGAGCCCGTTCCCGGGTCGTCGAGCGTGTAGGCGAGGGCCTCCTGGAACGGCGCCTCCACCGGCGCTGCCGTCAGTCGAACGGCGTCCTCCCCCGCATCGTAGCTGAAGCTGCCCCACGCGTTGGCCTGATGGCTGAGGATCACGGTCCACTCTTTGGCGGTGGGAATCATGTGCACCCCGTAGCGACCCGCCGGCAGTTGCTTTCCGCCGACCCGAACCGGCGAGCTGAACTCGATGACCGTGTTCTCGTTGGCACCCGCCCGCCAGACCGAGTCGTAGGGCACGAGCTTGCCCCAGACCTCCCGGCCTTTGACGGTCGGACGGTCGTAGGTGATGGCGATCTGCGTGAGCCCGACGGTTTGGGCCACCGCAGCGCGCTGACTGGCACGGGGGAGAACCAGTGTAGGCGCCTGGGCGTCGAGCCTGGTGGGAAGGTTGGCGGCGGCACAGGCGAGGACGAGAGCACCTATGGCGGCGGCGCGAGGCATGCGAATGCTCCGATGTGGTGTGGGTTATGGAGCCCTACGAGGAGGTGGAGCCCCTGGTTCCGTCGCGCTCTCGCGACGATTCTGGTCGCCGGGTGCTCGGCGCGAGGCGGCGAGGCGCCGGACACGGGCGGTTCGCGGCGAGCCACGGTGCTGCTGGTGTCGCTCGACGGCTTCCGGTGGGACTATCTCGATCGGGGGCTCACGCCCAATCTCTCGCGTCTGGCGCGCGAGGGGGTGAGCGCCGAAGCGCTGATCCCGGTGTTCCCCACGAAGACCTTCCCCAACCACTACACCATCGTCACCGGGCGCTACCCGGCCGGCCACGGCATCCTCGGGAACGTCTTCTTCGCTCCCGATATCGGCCGCCGTCTGATGCTCTGGGACCGCGAGGCGGTGAGGAATCCGCGCTTCTACCTCGCCGAGCCGATCTGGGTGACGGCCGAGCGACAGGGCCTCCGCACCGCGCCCTTGTTCTGGCCCGGCAGCGAGGCTTCGATCGGCGGCGTGCTCCCGAGTCATGCACTGCCGTACGACGGAACCATGCCGGACACCGCGCGGCTCGCCTGGCTGCTCGAGCTGCTCGCTCGGCCTGGCGACCGCGCGCCCGCGTTCCTCACCCTGTACGCCAGCATGGTGGACGAGGCGGGCCACCGCTACGGCCCCGACGCTCCCGAGACCGGACGCGCGATTGCCGCGGCTGACACCCTAATCGGTCTGCTTCTCGAGGGCCTGGGGCGAATCGGCCGGAACGACGTGAACCTGGTGGTACTGTCCGACCACGGCATGGCCGCCACCGGGCCGGACCGGGTCGTGTGGCTGGACCGGTACGTGGCAGCCGACGCGTTCGAGACGGACGAGATGTCCACCCTGCTCACCGCGTGGCCCGCGATGGGGCTGGAGGACTCCGTTCACCGGGCGCTCGCGCGCGCTCCCCACCTGTCGGTGTACCGCAGGGACGAGTTGCCGGACCGCCTCCAGCTGGAAGGCCGCCGCATCCCGCCGATCGTCGCCATCGCGGACGAAGGCTGGACCCTCGCCCGGCACACCCCGGCCGAGCCCGAGCCGGAGATCGGCCTGGGAAACCACGGCTACGACGACACACTCACGTCCATGCGGGGGATCTTCATCGCCCGCGGACCGGCGTTCCGCCGCAGCCTCGAGGTGCCGCCGTTCCGGAACATCCACGTCTATCCGTTGCTGGCCGAGGTGCTGGGCCTCACGGCCGCCGAGCCGGCCGACGGATCCCTGGACTCGGTGCGTGCCCTGCTGTCGGAATCAGGCGGCCTGGAGTAGCCGCACGACGGCCGGCCAGCCGTCGCGCACGCTCGGGAACCGCGGTGCCCAACCGGTCTCCTGGCGGAACTTCCGATTCGAGATCCTGAGCGAGCGGGACATGAGCTCGGCAAGGGAACCGCCCAGCCGGGTGAGCCACAGTGGCGGCAGCTTGGGGGGTGGGACACCGAGCGCCCCGGCCAGGCTGTCCACGTAATCGCGCCGCCGGAGGGGCTCGTCGTCGCTCACGTTGTACACCCCTGCCGAGGCACGCAGCGCGGCCGCCGCCGCGGCCGCCGCGTCGTCGTGGTGAATCGAGGAGAAGAAGGCCGTGGCCGGACCGGGCAGCGGGGCCCAGCCCTTCCGGATCATCCGGATAGCGTCCCGGACGTGGAAGGCGTCGTCCCCGTAGAACGCGGCGAATCGCAGCACGACCCCGATGCCCCCGCTCCCGGTGAACTCCGCGGCGGCGCGCTCGGCGTCGAGCACCGTGCGATTGTAGCGCACCGGCCGCACCGGCCAGGACTCATCGATCCACTGCTCGCCGCCGTCCGCGTAGATCGGCGCGAACGACTCCTGCACGAAGCGACCGGCGCCGGCAGCGCGGGCCGCGGCTGCCAGGTTGGCCGAAGCATCGCGGCGAATTCGATCGTTCTCTTTCCAAGCTCCTGGCAGCATCATCCGGCCGGACGACGGGGGGATGTGGGTCGTCACGTTGATCACGGCCTCGTGGCCCTCGAGGGCCCGGCCCACCGCCCACCGGTCGAAGAGATCGACCTGCACCGGGGTCGCACCCGCACGCGCCAGCGCGGCCCGCTTCTCCGGCGAGCGGCCGACGGCGGTGACCTGGTGACCCTCCGAAACCAGCAGTGGCACCAGCCGCCGCCCCACCACGCCGGTGGCGCCTGCAACGAACACCCGCATATCCCCTCCGGCTGAACTCCTCCAGGTTTGCATTTAACGATGACGCCGTGCTGAGCGGCCACGGCGGCGGCAAGGCCGGGGATTCGCCTGGCGTCTTCAGGGCCGGGGCAGGCGCGAGAGGACGAACTGCACGGCGAGGTTGGTCGCGTTCCAGAGCTGGATGTCGGAGCTGGTGCCGTAGCGCGTCGGCAGCAGGCGGCCGTCCTCGATCCGATAGCTCCAGAGCTCGTTGTGCTCCAGCCCCGAGGCCTGCACCGCGGCGATGGTTCGTCGCAGCGCCTCGTCGACCGCGCGGAGGTAGGGGCTGATCCGCGAGTCCGCGAGCCGGCCCCCCGGCTCGAAGCCGCCGGCGATCTGGTTGGCCAGCCCCAGGAAGAGCAGGTTGACCTCCCGGCCCCACACCACGCGCGGCCCGTGGTAGGGATCCTTCCCGAAACGATCCCAGATGGCGGGTGACGCGTAGGCATCATTCGCGACGAGGGGCCCGAGCCCCAGGACGAAGAGCGCTACCGGATAGGCCCGCACGAAGGGCGAGATCTCCCGCAGGACCCACTCGGGTTTGACTCGACCTTCGAGTACGCCCGCGGTGAAGTTCTCCAGGAAGAGCCCCGTCGCCGGATCGGTATTGACGACCGGGATCGGCTCGCCCCGCACGTCGAGCGCCAGGGCCAGGAACGTCAGCGAGTCGCGGGGCTCGCCGGCCGCGGCCACCACCTTCTCCCAATAGCGGCGCTCCTCCGCGGGGAGCCAGGCCAGCTTGGCACGGAGTCGCTCCTCGATCTCACGCGGGCCGAGCCTCACCTCGAAGTGCCGGCGTGCGCCGCGCCAGGTCTCGATCGCGCGCCGCAGCGACACGGTGTCCCGTACGTAGCCGGCCAGCGGCGTCTCCCCGATGCCTGGGACCAGTGAGTCGAAGGTCCGGAGTTCGAAACCGATGGCGGGGAGCACTCGGAGGATGGTCGCCATCGCCTCCAGCGCCTGCGGCACCCAGATGGCGTTGACGTCCATCGCGTACCGGCCTCCGGCGTAGCCCGCGTCGCTGTCGCGCCAGCTCGCCGAGCGCCAGTGGACCGAGTCTCGCTTCGGGAAGCTCACCAGGTTGAGCGCCTGCGGCGCCTGGGCATAAGCCCGGGTCTGGCCGGCGACGAGCGCGAGCTCCCGAAGCAGTCCCGCCAGACGGCTCTGCCCGGGTTGATCGGCTGCGAGCAGGAACGACCGCTTCCGTTCGACCGGTACGGCCGTGTCCGCCAGGTAGCGCGCCGCGAGTACCGGGAGCTGGTACTCGTCGTCGATCATGTGGTAGTTCTCGCGGGCGTCCTGGAGGTGCCGGAGCAGGGCGCGCGCACCGGCCATCAGGCTGTCGGCATCCCCGCGGCGCCCCGGGCGCGCGGCCCGCGCCGCAGCGGTGAGCAGCGAGTCGTACACCAACGCGTTCTCCCGGATGGCCTGCCCGCCGAGGGCCTCCTCGTGGCTCACCGCTCCGCCCGGGCCGAGCTTGCGCAGCACGCTGGCGATGACGTGCTCCGACATCGTCGGCAGCCACACCGGGCGCATCATCAGCGCGGTCATCATCATGTCGCGCCCGAAATAGGTGGCGAAGTTGGGCAGCCCCGCCATCAGCTTTTCCCTGGTGCTCAGCAGCTCGACCGCTCGGACCTGTCGCTCGAGCCGGCGGTACCGCGCCCGGCCGGCGCTGTCTCCGGCGCGGGCGGCGGCGGCGAGGAACTCGTGGAACTCGCGGTTGAAGATCTCCCCGCGGTCGAGCGGCGTGAGCGCGCCCGCGTCCGTCGTGACGCGGATCCTCAGGCGCACCGGCCCCCCCGAACGCGACCGGATGGTGGTCATGCGCGGCGTCGGGCGCAGGAGGCCGTCGCCGGGCTCGGTCACGAGCTCGAGGGCGAGCCGGTTCCGACCGTCCATGGAGCGGCGCTCCACCCGCACCAACCATCCCCCGCCGAGGCGGTGGGCGGTCACGGTCGGTTGCAGCCGCCCCCTCAGTTCCTCCAGCGTGGCCGCTCCGAGCAGCGAGAGGTGGTGCCTGCGCTCCTCCACGGGCAGTCGCCCGACGCTCGCCACCAGCAGCGACTCTTCCGCCACCTGGAACGGCGCCGCAGCGAACGGCAGCAGGTGGCGCTCGGCGTACTGGAAGTCCCGTTCGATCCGCATCGAGCCGAGCACGAACCAGCCCAGGTCGATCCGCGGCGCGTCGAAGGTGAGCTGGTACTCGATCGATCGTGCGGGCCCCGATCCGGCGACCTGCGCCGTCTCGGCGGCCCAGGCGGCCCGCACCGGCATGCCAGCGGGATCGCGCGCGGTGAATCCGACGCTCTCGTTCGCCGCGTCGGCCCACACCAGCACCACGCGCCCGCTCCGGGGCTCCAGGTAGATCTGCACCGCGTTCCGCTTCGAGTCGCGGTAGAAGCGTGTCTGGTACCCCTGATAGGCCGATGGGTCGTCGAGGCCGGGCTCCGGGAACGAGAGAACGGGAGCCACCTGCGCAGCCTGGAGCAGCAGCGAGAGGGCGAGCGCTCCCGACGTCACTGCGCGCTGTCCGGGCTGCGAGGAACGATGCGGCGGCCGGCGGAGTCCACTACCACGTCGTAGCGCCGGCCGCGGCTGTACACATTGCGGAGGACCAGCCGAGTGACCTTCGAAGGCAGGAGCGGGGCGAACGCCGGCTCCAATCCCCTCTCGCCGATCCGCAGGCCGGTATACCCGAAGATCACCTGCTGCAGGAAGCCTCCCGCGCCGGTCACGAAGTTCACCGCGTCGTTGGTCGGTGTCTCGGAAAGCATGAGGAAGGGCCCTCGGAGATGGCCCTGGTAGCTGTGGGGGAGCAACGAATCCAGGAGCGCGCGGTCGCCCAGCTCGGCCGCGTCCACCGCCAGGAGCGTCGAGCCCATCATCGCGCCGGGGCCCTCGGCGAGAAGGCGCCGGACGGCCTGCTGGAGCTGGGCCCGCTTGGCGCGCTCGCTCATCGGGATGCCCAGAGGATAGCTGAGCAGCGGCGTGACCGCGCCGAGGGTGGAGTCCGGCGCGCCCTCGTAGGTGCGGTAGTACTGACTGGCGGAGTCGTAAGGCATGTGGAGTCTGGCCGCGATCTCGTCCCACTTGGGGTCGGGAGCGGCGCCGATCCGGGCGCTCGCCGCCACCGCGATCTCCAGGTTCTTCCTCGCGATCGCATTGGTGTAGGCGTCGTCGCTCACACCGATGAGACCCTCGTGCACCGAGACCACGCTGTCGATGTGGTAGCGGTCCCGCGCCGCATCGTGCCGCACACGGCTGACCCAGAAGTTGGCGGTCTCCCGGATAACGGGCCAGCCCTCGTCCGCCAGCCAGGTGGAGTCGCCGGTGGCGAGGTAGTACTGCCACTGCGCGAGCGCGACGTCCCCGTTGATGTGGATCTCCATCTTCGCGTTCTGCACCGCGAAGAAGGGCGTGGTCTCCTGGCCGCGCTCGTCCGCCTCCCAGGGGTACATCGCGCCCTGGTAGCCGTTCGCACGTGCGTTGGCCCGGGCGGCGTCCAGGGTACGTCCGCGGAAGTCGACCAGAGCACGCGCCACGTCGGGGTGGGTGACCAGGAGCGGCGGGAACATCCAGGTGTCGGAGTCCCAGAAGATGTGCCCATAGTACCCGGCGCTCGAGAGCCCCATCGGCGGGATGCCCATCGCGGTGCCCGCTCCCCCGCTTGCGAGCAGGTAGAACAGCATCGACCGCACGACGCGCTGGAGCGCGGTGTCGCCGTGAACCTCGATGTCGGTCTCCCAGCGCCGTTCCCAGGCCAGCGCATTCTCCGCGGCGAGCTGGTCCCAGCCGCGAGCGATCGCCGCGTCCGCTTCCCGGCCCGCGCCGACGGTGCTGTCCCGCACGGGGCCGGCGAACGCCGTCGTCTGCACCAATGTGACGGTGCGTCCGGGTACCGCGTCGAAGACGACTTCGACCACCGCCGAGTCGTCCGATGTGCGAGCGCGGGCGGCGCCGCCAGGCAGGCGTGTGGGCCAGACGACCGCGGCGGTCTGCGCGAGCACCAGCGTGCGGCCCACGGGCGTGGAGGTGAGCGAGAGCCGCGCGCCCCGCGCGCTCCGGCTGGCGGCGCGTGACCGGACGGTCATGTGTCCCGGGTACCAGATGTCGGCGGGCCGCCACTTCGGGTCGGCGCGCGGCAGGGTGGCGAGCGGCAAGCGGCGCGGAGCCGGACGCCCCGCGAGCCCGAAGCGCACCTGCATGCGGCCGCTGAACCGGGGCGTGAGATCCAGCCGGATGACCGCCAGATGAGAGTCGGCGAGTGACACGAACGTCTCCACCCCGACGGTGGTGCGCCGCCCACCGTTCACCCAGTCGTACGTGGTGCGGGCGGTGCCGCTACGCATGTCCACCACCTGCCGGTAGCCCTGGACGGCCCCGGTGGCGATCGCGGTGCTGTCGAGCCACCGCAGCCCGTCGTGCACCGCGATCGCGTTCCACGCCGGCACCGCGGCGATCCGAGGCACGTCGCCGGGCGCGTTCTCGTACAGCCCCGCGACGAACGATAGGCTCCCACCGAGCCCGAGCGCCGGAATCACGACACCGATCCGACCATTGCCGATGAACGGCGAGGGATCGCGGGCCGGATCGGTGCTAGTGAGATGGAAGGCGGAATCCTGCGCGGCGGCGGGTGAGCCGAGGGCCGCGAGCAGGGCGAAGAGCGCGGCGGTGGCGGGCCGGGAGCGGCTGAGCACGGAGTTCATGAAGAGCGGCGCCTGTCCACCGGACCGGGCCTCGTCACCCCGGAACGGAGCGAGGGAAGCCGTCGATGCTCCGGCTCCTTCGCTCCGCCCGGGATGGGAGGGGGCGGTGGAATCACTCAGGCGCTTACAGGCCGGGTTGTCCTTCCAGCGTGGTCCCGCCGCCGAGACCGAAGTCGTAGCTCACCCCCACCAGCAGCCGACGGGGGAGCAGCGGGCGGGCGACGAAGAACGGTTGCTCGCCGACCCCCACCAGGCGCGGGTTGCCCTCCTCCAGGCCCTTGCTCTGGAACGCGTTCAGGAGGTCTGCGTTGAGCCGGACGCCGGCGCCCGGAATGCGCAGGCTCGCCCCGAAGTTGAAGTACCCGTACGCGGGAAGCTCGACGTCCGCCACCCGGGTGAGCGGGCCTTCGACGAGACGCGCTCCCACCCAGTGGAAGTCCGCCCGCAGCTCGAGATCGCTGAAGGTCGCCGGGGAGAAGGTCGCGGCCAGGTTGCCGAGGTGCTTCGGCACCAGCGCGAGGCGCTCGCCCTTGAGGTGGGCGAGGCTGTCCACACCCCCGCCGAGCTCGGCCTGGAGGAACGTGGCGCTGCCCTGGAGCTGCAGTCCGGGGATCGGTGCCACGATGGCCTCGAGCTCGGCGCCGTACGACTGGTTGTCGGGTGACGACCGGATCACCCAGACGGTGCGGCCTTCGTCGTCCACCTCCGCACCCTGGCTGATCACGTTCTTGAGGTTGGTGTAGAACCCGTTCACCGTGAACGCCACCCGGCCGAGCTGGGTCTTCACGCCGCCCTCGATCGACTGCACTTCGCGGGCGTCGAACAGATCCACCTGGTTCTGGCTCTGGGCCTCCAGCAGCTCGTCGAGCGCGGGCATCTTGTAGCCGCGGGAGCCGGCGGCGAACACGGCCAGATTGTCGTTCACCACGTAGTTGAGCCCCAGCGAGCCGGCCCAGTCGGTGATGTCGTGGGTGAAGTGCCGGAAGGTGTTGAGGCCGTACTCGATGTTGTTGAACGTGGTGGCGGGGTCGCCGTCTAGGTCCACCGGCCCGGTGTTCTCGGAGGCCTGCACGTAGTTGTTGTACTCCACGCGCACGCCCACGTCGGCGCGCAACTGGTCCGTCACCTGGATCTCGCCGCCGACCACGCCCGAGACCACGTTGGTCTCACCCGTGCCGTTCACGTAGTTCGACATGAAATTCCTGAACCCGTTGAACGTCAGCGTGTCGGACACGGCGCCCGCGGTGGCGACGACGTCGAGGAAGCGCGGATTGTCCCGCACATCGGTGAGGACGTCGGTGAAGTGCCACCGGTTCTCCTGCGTGTAGTGCGCCAGGTAGGCGCCCACCGCGAAGCTGTGACGGCCGAACTGCTTGCGGAGCTGAATTTGGTCGTGGATCGCGGAGATCGGCTTCTGGACGTGCCACTCGCCGGCGAGTGCCACGAGGCCGTTCGGATTGTCGTACGGCAGACGGTTCCCGAACGCGTCGAAGTGGTTGGTGTAGAAGAGCTGTGCCGTGGTACCGGCCGGGAGGCCGAGGTCGGAGATGTAGTCGGCAGCCGTCACCAGGTTGTTGCCCAGAAGGGCGTTCCACTCCTGGTCGTTCTGCATGACCTGCGCGGTGTTCTGGATCCGCCACTCGTTCGCCAGGTCGAACCCCGCGTCCACCGTGAACCAGGTCGCGTCGGTCCTGAGCCCGTTGTCGAGCGGCAGGCGCAGCGAGCCGTCGGGCGTCGGCACTTCGAGGTTGAGGCCTTCCGGCGTGTTCATCGCCCCGTAGTTGCTGAAGCCCTGGACGTACTCAGGATCGTCCACGTTGGTGAACGGCAGGGGCAGGATGAACTGGTTACGGTCGTTGATGTGCTTCACGGACGCGCGGATGTACCCGTTGTCGAGCTGCCGGGTGAGATTCGCCTTGAGCTGTCCGCCCCGGATCCCGGTGTACCCCGGGTCCCGAACGCCGTGATCGTAGCGGTAGAATCCCCCCACGTTGAAGCGCCAATCCTCGCCCAGCGGCCCGTTCGCATTGAGGTCGAACCTGGCATACTCCTGGGTTCCGCCGGTGATCTGGGTCGTGCCGCCGAATCGGTCGCCGCCCGTCTTGTTGATGAAGTTGACGATGGCGCCGGGCGTATTCGACCCGAAGAGGGCGGAGGCTCCGCCGCGGACCACCTCCATGCGCTCGATGTTCTGGTCGAAGCGGAAGAGATTGTCGGCGTTCATGAAGAAGGTGTGCATGGTGGGGAACACCGGCATTCCGTCCTCCATGAACATCACGTACTCGACCCCGAGAATGCCGCGCATGCTGATGTTCTGGTTGACCTCGCCGCCGGAGCTCTCGACCCGAGTGAAGCCGGGGACGTAGCGCAGCATCTCCGTCGTGCTGCGCGGCGCGGCCTGTTCCACCTCCTCGGCGGTCAGGGTCGTCACCGCCACGCTGGCGGCGAGATTCTGGCGCGGCGCCTGGGTGCCGGTGACCACCATCTCCTGGAGCTGGAGCGGGTCGCGGGCCATGGTGAAGTTCTGGGTGACCGTGCCGCCCGCTTCCACGGTGACGCTGACGGAGTCCGGCCGGAAGCCCAGCATGCGCACGGCGAGCCTGTGGGTCCCCGCCGGCACCCGCTGGAGCGTGTAGTTCCCTTCCGTGCCGGTCTGGGTGCCGATCGGGGGCTGCACCAGGAACACCTGTGCACCCGAGATCCCGGCGCCCCGCTCGTCCACCACCCTGCCGGTCACGGTGCCGGTCTGCCCCGCGTCCTGAGCCTCCGCCGGGCGCCCCGCTCCGAGGGAGGGCAACAGCAGAAGCATCATCGCCGCGGCGAACCTGCCAAGGGGTCGTACTGCCACACCTGATCTTGGGACCATAGGAGTATCCTCCGTCTTCATCGCGCTCGTACACTCTCCGCGAGCCCTGCAGGTCAGGGCGGGGTCGGGTGCACGGAGCGGCGTCTGGTGTGTGAGGCTGAGCGGGTTGGACCAGCGGGCGAGCGGCCGGCGGAGGGTAGAACCGGGGCAACAGACTGGAGGTAGCGCCGCGGGACCGGAGAGGCGCCAGGCCGAAGTCGATCGTGGATCAGCGCGCGGGATGGGCGACGCACCTGTCTGTGCACGGTCACAGCCTGCTCAGTTGGACATGTCATCCCTGCTGCCGGCAAGAACTGACCAACGGGCACTAGTTACAATCTGCCGGTTCGTGGCGCAAGGGCGGTCCGCGCGGGGCGCCGGCCAAAAACAACGCCGCCTCGCCCGGAGGCGAGGCGGCGCAGGTTCAAGCTACGTCGCGATTTAGCGGAGCGACCAGCGCAGACCGACGGTGAGCGGGATCATGTACGCCGTGGTCTCCTCCAGCGTCTCGACGTCCACCGCCGCGTTGAAGATTGCGTGGAAACGACCCTCGGCGTACAGCGTGGCCGAGCCCAGCTTGAGGTCGAAGCCGGCCCCGGCGTTGGCGCCGAACTTGGTCGTGGCTTCGGAGGAGCCCAGGCCCTCGAGCGTGGTCTTGCCGTTGTACACGCCGACGCCGCCCAACAGGTACGGACGGGCCACCGCCGTGCTCGGGAAGGCGAACACCGCGTTGGCCGTGCCGCCGATCATCCGGCTGTGGCCATCGAGATCGTCCTCCAGGCCGAGGCGGGTGTAGAAGGCGTCCACCTGAAAGCCGAGCGGACTCACGGCGGGCTTCACCCGCAGTGCGGCCTGACCGGTCCAGCCCGTGGAATTGAGGTCGGCCATGCTGCCGGTCGGAACCACGGCGCCGGCGCCGATACCAAGGCTCAGACCGGCCTGCGCCTGCGCCACCTGTGCGCTCAGCGCCAGGGCAAGGCCAACGGCGGCACCACGCACTAGCGTCTTCATCGTGTCTCCCTCATGAGGATGACTGGTGTCAGGAGGTTCGCGGACCGACTACGTCCAGCCGGGGGCCTCGCAAACCACCTGCCACCGCCCGGCCCACCAGCGCGACAGTATTGTTCAACCTGCTGCAATGCCTGAACTTACCCCTACAAATACCCCGGCGTCCGGCCCTCCGATCAGGCTCACCACCGCCCCGGGCGTCGCTCGAAGCGCCGCGCGATGCAATTGGATGCCGGGAACCGCAACGGCTACCTTCCCCTCCATGTCCGGTTCAGCATGGCGTGCAAAGGCCTTCACGGCGCTGCTCCTCGCCGCCCTGCCGGCGGGAGCGCCGGCGCAGGGGAGGGCCCCGGCGGACCGCTTTCCCGACGTCGCTTTCGTGGGCACTCCGATGGCCGTGGTGACCGGCATGCTCACGCTCGCCGGCGTCGGGGAGGGCGACGTGGTCTACGATCTGGGCTCGGGTGACGGCCGGATCGTGATCGCGGCGGCGCGCCTCGGCGCGCGAGGCGTCGGCATCGAGCTCGACCGCTCGCTGGTCGCGGAGAGCCGCGCCCATGCGGACACCGCGGGCGTAAGCGGGCGGGTGGAGTTCCGGCAGGCCGACATCTTCGAAACCGATCTGCGGGAGGCCACGGTCGTCACGCTCTATCTCGGGCGTGGGCTCAACGAGCGGCTGCGGCCCATCCTCCTGCGCGACCTCCGCCCCGGGAGCCGGGTAGTCTCCCAGGCCTTCGACATGGGCGTCTGGCGTCCCGACAGCGTGGTCACGGTCCGCGGACGCGAGTTCGCGGCTACGCCGGTGCACCTCTGGATCATCCCCGCCCGGGTCGGCGGCTCCTGGATGCTGAAGCTGGACGAGGACGTCGCCTCCGGTGAGCAGGTCGGCCTCACGCTCACCCAGCGCTATCAGGAGCTCGCGGGTACCGCCGGTCGCGGCGGCAGTGCCGTGCCGCTCCGTGATGTCCGGCTCCGCGGCGACAGTCTGGTTTTCGCCCTCGGCTCCCGACGCTTCGCCGGGCGCGTGACCGACGATGAGGCGCGTGGCCACATCGTCGGCGGCACCGGAACCGGGAGCCGCTGGCGCGCGGTGCGCACGAGGCGCCGGTGAAGCTCGCCGCCGTCGCCGCCACGTCCCGACGGCTCGCGGACACCAGGAGTCGCCGTGACAAGATCGAGCTCCTCGCGGCGCTGCTCTCGGAGGCGCCGCCGGAAGAGATCGAGATCGCGGCCGCTTACCTCTCCGGGGCGGTTCGACAGCAGAAGCTCGGGCTCGGCTGGGCCACGCTCCAGCGCGCGATGCCCGGCACGGCCGCCGAGGGCCCGACCGTGGAGCTCTCGGAGGTGGATGCCGCCCTGGAGGCGGTGGCCCGCACGTGCGGTAAGGGCTCCGCCGAGGCTCGGCAGCGGCTCCTGCGCGACCTGCTCGGGCGGCTCACGGCGGACGAGCAGCACTTTCTCGGAGGACTGGTCGTGGGCGAGCTGCGGCAGGGCGCGCTGGACGGCCTGGTGGTGGAGGCGATCGCCCGCGCGTCCAGGCGCCCACCCGCCGAAATCCGGCGGGCGCTGATGATGGCGGGCGACCTGCCGGCCGTGGCCCGCGCCGCCATGACGGGCGACGGCGCCGGTCTCTCGGCCTTCGCGGTGCAGCTCTTCCGCCCGGTGCTTCCGATGCTGGCGGGCAGTGCGGACGACGTTGCCGCCGCCTTGGCGGAGCTTGGCCGGGCCGCGGTGGAGTACAAGCTCGACGGCGCGCGGGTCCAGATCCACCGGAGTGCCGACGAGGTGCGGGTGTATTCCCGGCGCCTCAACGAGGTGACGGGAGCGGTGCCGGAGATCGTGGAGGCGGCGCGCGAGGTGAAGGCTGCCGACTTCATCGTTGAAGGCGAGGCGATCGCCCTGCGCCAGGACGGCACTCCCCTGCCCTTCCAGACCACCATGCGCCGCTTCGGCCGCCGGCTCGACGTGGACCGCATGCGTGACGAGCTGCCGGTGGCGCTCTTCCTGTTCGACCTGCTCTACCTGGATGGCGCCTCGCGGCTGGATGAGCCACTTGGCCGGCGCTGGGACCTCCTCGCCGGCATCGTGCCGGCCAGGCTCCTGGTGCCCCGGATCGTCACGGCGTCCGGTGAGGAGGCGGAGGAGTTCCACCGCGCCGCGGTGGGCGCGGGACACGAGGGAGTGATGGCGAAGGCGCTCGATGCGCCCTACGAAGCCGGGCGCCGCGGCCGCCGTTGGCTCAAGGTGAAGACCGTCCGCACCCTGGACCTCGTGGTCCTCGCCGCCGAGTGGGGACACGGGCGGCGCCGGGGCTGGCTCAGCAACCTTCACCTCGGCGCGCGTGACCCCGCGACGGGCGGCTTCGTCATGCTCGGGAAGACGTTCAAGGGCATGACCGACGAGATGCTGCGGTGGCAGACCGAGCGCCTGACCGAGCTGGAGGAGCGCCGCGACGATCATACCGTGTACGTCAGGCCCGAGATGGTGGTCGAGGTCGCCTTCAACGACCTCCAGGCGAGTCCCCAGTATCCCGGCGGGCTCGCACTCCGGTTCGCGCGCGTGAAGGGCTACCGTCCGGACAAATCGGCGGCGGACGCCGACACGATCGACACCCTGCGGGAGATCTGGCGCCGCCAAGGCGGCGCGTGAGGCAGCCATGAACAATTCCTGGATCGAACGCCTCGCCCGTGCCGGCTTCGCCGCGAAGGGCGTGGTGTATCTGCTGATCGGAACCCTGGCCCTGCTCGCCGCGTCCGGCACCGGCGGGGAGACCACGGGCACGCGCGGGGCCCTCGGCGTGCTGCTGCGGCAGCCGCTGGGCCGCGTCCTGCTGGGGCTGCTCGCCGTGGGGCTGGCCGGCTACGCCATCTGGCGCGCGATCACGGCTCTCGGCGACCCGGAGGCGGCCGGGCGCAAGGGCTGGAAGCGCATCATGGTCCGCATCGGGTATGCCGCGAGCGCGTTCGTCCACGCAACGCTGGCGTGGGAGGCGGCGAGGCTGGCGCTGGCGATGGGATCTACGGGTGGCGACGATGCCGCGCGGGACCGCACGGCCGACCTCATGGCGGCGCCGCTGGGCCCGTGGCTCGTGGGCGTGGTCGCGCTGGGTCTGGCCGGCTATGGCGTCGCCCAGATCCGCCGGGGCCTCCGCGGCGACATCGACCGGCAGCTCGCGCTGGGGCAGCTCGGCCCTGACGAGCAGCGGCTGGTCGTGCGCACCGCGCGCACCGGGCTGGTGGCCCGCGGCATCGTCTTCCTGACCATCAGCGGCTTCATCGCGAGAGCCGCGCTGGAGCACGACCCCTCGGAAGCCGGCGGGCTCCGGGAAGCGCTGCAGGCCCTGCGCGAGCAGCCCTATGCGCCGTTCCTGCTCGGCGGGGTGGCACTGGGACTGGCGGCGTA
>DATABZ010000330.1:0-5498 GCA_036259315.1 Gemmatimonadales bacterium
CGCGCCGCGGAGGAGCCCCCGCTCCCCTCGCTCAAGCAGCAGTGCTCGCACAGCACAGCCGCCGCCGCGAGGTCGATCGGCTGAACGAGCCGTTGCCGCTGAGCCGTCGCTCCATGTAGCTTCCCGTCCGATTCACTTCCGCCATTCAACCCACGACATCGATCCGCGCCCTATGCCGTTCGAGACTACCGTCGTACGTGCCGCGCCCGCCGGCTACCAGACGCCGATGCTGGCGATTGCCGTGACGCGCGGTGGGCTTCCCGCTTCGCTGGCGGAGCTGGACCAGGCGGCCGGCGGTGCCCTCCAGCGTCTCGCCGCCGCCGGGGACTTCACCGGCAAGCGCGACGAGCTGGCACTCATCTATCCGACGGGCCCCGCAGGGAGAGTTCTGCTGGTCGGCATGGGGAAGAGCGAGGAGGTGAACCGCGCCTCCATCCGGCGCGCAGCCTCGGTGGCCGCGAAAAGAATGCGCACCCTCGGTGTGACTCACGGTGCCTTCCATCTCCCCGCTGAGTCGCAGGCGGGTGTGCCGCTGGCCGAAGCGGGCCAGGCCATCGCCGAAGGTCTGGCGCAGGGCGCGTGGCAGTTCGTGGAGATGAAGCGACCGGGTGAGGAAAGGAAGCCGCCGCTCGAGCGCGTGGACGTGCTCGCGCGGGGCGATGAGGCGTTCGTTGCCGGACACCGGATCGGCGCCGCCATCGGTGCCGGGCAGACCTTCGCGCGCGGCATCCAGGTGCTGCCCGGGAACGTCTGCACGCCCACGTACGTGGGACGGAGCGCGGAGGAACTGGCGGCACGGCACGGGTTCGAGGTGACGGTGCTCGACAAAGAGGGCATCGTGCGCGAGAAGATGGGCGCACTGCTCGCGGTGGCGCAGGGGAGCGTGGAGGAGCCCCGCTTCATCGTGCTGGAGTACAAGGGCGCCGAGGGCGCGCCGGTCGTGCTGGTGGGGAAGGGCGTCACCTTCGATACCGGCGGTATCTCGATCAAGCCCGCCCAGAACATGGAGGACATGAAGTACGACATGTCCGGCGCGGCCGCCGTGCTCGGCACCTTCGAGATGTTGGGCCGGCTCAAGCCCCATGTGCACGTGATCGGCCTCATCCCCAGCACCGAGAACATGCCTTCGGGTACCGCGGTCAAGCCGGGCGACGTGATCACCAGCCACCTCGGCAAGACCATCGAGGTGATCAACACGGACGCCGAAGGCCGGCTGATTCTCTGCGATGCCCTCTCGTGGGCACGGCGGTACCGTCCGGCGTGCGTGATCGACATCGCCACGCTGACCGGCGCCGTCGTAGTCGCGCTGGGACACACGGCCGCCGGCCTGATGGGCACCGACGAGGCCTTGGTGGACGAGGTGCGCAATGCCGGGGAGCGGGCCGGAGAGCGCGTCTGGCCGCTTCCCCTCTGGGACGAGTACCGCGACCTCATGAAGTCGGATATCGCGGACGTCAAGAACGCCGGCGGCCGACCCGCCGGCAGCATCTCCGCAGGCTGGTTCCTCCGCGAGTTCGTGGACGGCTATCCCTGGGCTCACCTGGACATCGCCGGCACGGCGTACACCGACCGCGAGGACGCCGCGCGGGTGAAGGGGCCGACCGGAATCGGCGTGCGCCTCTTCAGCGAGTTCGTGTTGGGCCGGAGCGGGAGCGCCACGCCCCAGGAGCACGAGACGTCCGAGAAGCGGGGCCAGTGAGGGTGAAGCCCGACGTGGGGTGCACCCCGCAAGCCGCCGTGCGGTGGCTGCGGTGCATAGTCTCTCTCGTCACCTTGCACCTGCTCTCCGTCACGACCGTACACGCCCAGATCCCCGACGACACGCTCGCGCCCGACTCCTTGGCGGAAGACACGGTGGACTACACCGCGCGCTTTCTCGAGGCGCAGGAGCGGGTGGCGCTCCGGGTCCCCGTGCTCGCCCAGCTGGAGCGGCCGGGCCCGCGGCCGGCTCTCACCCGGACGGTCTTCACCCGGGACTCGATCGAGTGGGGCCACGCCACGACGGTCGGGGATCTCCTCGCCCAGGTGCCCGGGGTCTTCCTCTGGCGCGGCGGGTTCGTCGGCCGCCCCGAGCCGGTGAACTTCCAGGCGCGCGGCGCCGGCTCCACGGAGTACTACCTGGACGGGCTGCCCTACGTCCCCGCCGGGGTGGACAGTGTCGCCGTGGACCCCGCGCTGCTCTCCATCAGCTTCCTGGAGCGCATGGAAGTGGAGCGATGGCCGGGGCTGCTCCGGATCTATCTCTTCACCAGGCGGCACGACCGTCTGGCACCCCGGTCGCGCATCGCGATCGCCCGCGGCGAGGGCGACTTCGCCCGCTACGAGGGCTCGTTGGAGCGCCGCTTCTCCAACGGGCTCGGCTTCGGCATCGCGGCGGACTACCTCAATTCGCCGACCGCCAGCGGCAGATCCAGCAGCTACTCCAACACCCAGTTCTGGCTCCAGGGGAGCTACATCCCCTCCTCCAAAATCGGGGTCCAGTACCAGCTCCTCCGCTCGGCGCCGAATCGCCGCCCGTTCGTCGTAGCAGATCCGATCTCGGACGACACCATCGGGCTCGGCTTCGACGCGCGCCGAACCGACGCTCAGCTCCGCCTCTCCTGGCGCGCGGACGAGGGGGGGCTGGGACCGCGCCTGGACCTTCTCTATGGTCGAACGAGCTGGGACGGTGGCAGTGTCGAGCAACGAATCAGCCAGTTCGGCGGAGCGCTCGCCTATCGAACACCCACCTTCTCGGCCGGTGCATCCGCCTACCACCGCACCCGGTGGACGGCACTCGACGTGCGCGGCACGTTCGGGTGGACTCCGACACCGGCGGTGACGGCGAGGGCAGAGGCGGTGCACCAACGCCACTATGGGGGACGGAACTCCAGCTTCGTCGCCCTCGCCGCCGGCCTTCAGCCGGTCCGCGGGTTCGCGCTGACGGGCTCGGCCCGGATCGGCAACGTGGTGACGGCACCCGCCATCACGGCCGACACCGCCCAGGACATTTCCGATTACGAGGCCGCGCTCGGATGGGAGCGGCAGCGGCTGGGCCTGCGACTCGCCTTCTCCCGCACGGCGGCCTTCAGTCCGTTCGGCTACGCGGAGTTCCCCGGGGTGGCGTCACTTGGCACGGTGCCCGATGCCGAGTGGGTCACGGCCCGCGTGCGCCTCGCGCCGCTCCGCTGGCTGACCCTGGAGGGCTGGTACAGCGACCCTCGGGACATCATCCCTGAAGGGGTGCCCCCCACGCACTCGATGACAGCGGTGACGCTCAGGTCCAAGTTCCTCCGCCAGTTTCCGAGTGGCGTCTTCGACCTCAAGCTCCGCTTGAGCGTAGAATCGTGGGGGACGGGCGTCATCGGGCGGGATGCCGCGGGCCTCCCGATCACGCTCGGCGGGGCCACGTTCTTCCGGACCCTGCTGCAGATCCAGCTCCAGAGCTTCTCGCTCTTCTGGGACCGGGGAAATCTCACCGCCTCGGAGCTCACCTACGTGCCGGGATTCGAGCTGCCCGCGTATGGCACGGTGTTCGGCGTGCGCTGGGAGTTCCTCAACTAGGTTCTCGCGTCCACCTACCAGCCCATCTCGATCTCGGCTAAATTTCCAGGCTTCCCCGGGACCAAGGGAGGTCCTCTGCCGTACAGCATGACCGGCTTCGGCGCGGCCGAAGGCGCGGTTGCAGGCGGCTGGATCCGAGTGGAGATCCGCACCGTCAACCATCGCCACTTCAATCTCGCCACCAAGCTGCCGGCCGAGCTGACGGTGCTCGAGGGGGAGTTGCGCGAGCGGCTCCGGCGCGAATTCGATCGCGGCCACGTCGCGGTCCAGGCCCGCTGGACGGAGTACCCGGCGGTCACCAGCGGCTTCGCGGTGGATCTGGACCGGGCTCGCCTCGTGGCGGAGCGACTTCGCGAGCTCCAGACGTCGCTCGGTCTCGCCGGGGAGGTCACTGTCGAGCTGGTCGCGCGTCAGGCGGACGTGATCTCCTCGACCGGTGACGGAGCGGCCGAGGTCTCCTGGAGCGAGCTCGAGCCGATCGCGACCAAGGCCGCAGCGGAGTGCCGGGCGATGCGGGCGCGCGAAGGCGAGGCGCTCGCCACCGAGCTGCGTCACCGGCTCGACCTGCTGGAGACCTCGGCCGAACGGATCGCCCGGCTGGCGCCGGAGCGGCTGGTGCGGGAGCGGGACCGGCTCCGCGCCGCGGTCGCCGAGCTGCTCGACGGCCGGCCGGCGGATGAGGACCGGCTGGCGCAGGAGCTGGCCTTCCAGGCCGACCGCCTGGACATCACCGAGGAGCTGGTCCGCTTCCGGGCACACGTGGCCGCATGCCGGGCCGCGCTCGACGGGACGAAGCCAGCCGGCAAGCAGCTGGGGTTCCTGGCGCAGGAGCTCGGCCGGGAAGTGAACACGATGGGGGCCAAGGCGAACGACGCACAGATCGCCCACGAGGTCATCGGGATGAAGGGCGAGCTCGAGAAGTTCCGGGAACAGCTCGAGAACCTTGAGTGAAGCCGTTTCTCCTCGTGCTGTCGGCGCCCTCGGGCGGGGGCAAGAGCAGCATCGCGCGAAACCTGCTGCAGGGCCGGGACGATCTGGGCTACTCCGTCTCGGCCACGACGCGGCCGATGCGCGAGGGCGAGCGCGACGGGGTGGACTACCACTTCATCAGCCGCGAGGAGTTCCTGCGGAGGCGGGAGGCGGGGGAGTTCCTCGAGTCGGCCACGTACGGGGGGCACCTCTACGGCACCCTGCGCAGCGAGATCGACCGGATCTTCGCCGCCGGCCGCCACGCGGTGCTGGACATCGAGATCGAGGGCGCGCGCCAGATCCGGGCGAGCTTTCCGAATTCCCTCCATCTCTTCGTCCTGCCGCCGTCGGCGGACGTGCTCATCGGCCGGCTGCGGGGGCGGAACACCGAGCCCGCCGACGTGGTCCGCGACCGGATCACCCGCGCGGCCGAGGAGCTGGCAGCGGTCGCCGAATACGATTACGCGCTGGTCAATCAGGACCTGGTCGTCGCGGTCGCTCAGGTGGCCGCGATACTCGACGCGGAAGCGCGGCGAGTGTCCCGGCAGGACGATCTGCCCCAATTCATCGCCCGGCTGCGCCGAGACGTCATCGCCGCGGTCTCTAGAATCCGGTAGTCACGCGGCTTTCAAGCCAGAAGGAGTCGGAGTCACATGCGCATTACCACACCGAGCGAGGTCGCCAAGCAGGCGGGGAACAAGTACCTGGGCGTGCTGGTGGCGGCGAAGTTCGCCCGCTACCTGAACGAGTTCCCCAAGGATCAGCTGGCGCATCAGGGTGAGAAGCTCACTACCAAGGCACTGCAGGCCCTCGTGGAAGGGGAGCTCAACTACAAGCTGGTCCGGCGCCGCCGCTCCGAGGCCTGAGGTGTGGGACGGCCGGCGCGTCGTCCTCGGCGTGTCGGGCGGGATCGCGAGCTACAAGAGCTGCCTGCTCGCCCGGCGCCTCGCTGAGGCGGGAGCCCGGGTGGACGTCGTCCTCACCCG
>DATABZ010000331.1:0-15076 GCA_036259315.1 Gemmatimonadales bacterium
AACCAGGTCGCGCAGCGCACCGGTCTCGCACCGGACAAGGCACGCACGGCCGTCGACACTGTGCTCGGCTTCCTGAAGACGCGCCTGCCGGCGCCTATCGCCTCGCAGCTGGACAGCGCTCTTTCGGGTTCCGGCGGCAGCGCGGGAATGGCGGAGGCTGCCAAGGGCCTGGGAGGCCGGTTCGGCAGCCAGTAGGACAACCGCGAGCGAATATCGCTAGGTAGGTTCGCACAAAGGGGGGTGGAGCCGGCGCATGGACATGCTCCGTTCGCGTCTCGCTCCGTCCTCCGCGCTCCCGAGCCACATGCGGCGAGTGGCGCTCCTGCTCCCGGCAGTCACCCCCGGCCAGCCCAGGCACTCCTCAGTCGGCTCTCGCGCAGAGCAGGCTCACCGTGGTCTGCCTGGTGGCCGCTCCCCACACGACGGGTTGAAGCCGCCGCCAGCCCGGGTTATGGATGGGTACATCGGCCCTTCAACCCGGAGAGAACGATGGGCGCACTTGCCGGCAGGGTCGCGCTGGTCGCCGGCGCCACGCGCGGTGCGGGACGCGGCATCGCGATCGAGCTGGGTGCCGCGGGGGCCACCGTGTATTGCACCGGTCGCACCACCCGTACCCAGCGCTCCGAGTACGACCGCCCCGAGACCATCGAGGAGACCGCCGAGGCGGTCACGGCGGCCGGGGGACACGGCATCGCCGTTCAGGTGGATCATCTCGTGCCGGAGCAGGTACAGGCGCTGACGGCGCGGATCGACGCGGGCCACGGCCGGCTCGACATCCTTGTCAACGATATCTGGGGCGGCGAGCTCCTCACCGAATGGCACGTGCCCGTCTGGCAGCACTCCCTGGACAAGGGCCTCCGGTTGCTGCGCCTCGGGGTCGAGACCCATCTGATCACCAGCCACTTCGCGCTCCAGCTGCTCATCCGGCAGCCCGGCGGACTGGTAGTGGAGATGACCGACGGCACGGCCGAGTACAACCAGGCGAACTACCGGCTCTCCATCTTCTACGATCTGGTGAAGACCTCCGTGTTGCGCATGGGCTGGGCCCTGGCCCGGGAGCTCGCCACGCACGGCTCGACGGCCGTGGCGCTCACGCCGGGATGGCTGCGCTCCGAGATGATGCTGGAGCACTATGGGGTGACCGAGGACAACTGGCGGGACGGTACCGCGGTCGAGCCGCACTTCGTGATCTCCGAGAGCCCGCGTTACGTGGGGCGGGCCGTGGCCGCTCTGGCGGCGGATCCGGAGACCGGCCGGTGGAACGGCCGCTCGCTGTCCAGCGGAGAGCTGGCACAGGTGTACGGCTTCCGGGACCTGGACGGGTCGCAGCCCGATTGCTGGCGGTACATGCGCGAGGTGATGGACGCGGGGAAACCAGCCGATGCGACGGGCTACCGCTGAGATCGACGAGGTGCTCGGCCCTCGTGTCGTGGCCGAACGGGAGATCGAGGACGTGAGAGGAGGTGGCGGATGACTGCTCCCGTGAGGCAGGTCGTGGTACCGATCGGCCGGGTGCACTCGCCGCTGAAGCGGCGGGCCGAGGCGCCGATGCAGGGTTACGAGGGCGCGCCGGACGCGAGGATCCGGATCGAGCCGGAGTTCCTGCCTGCGACCGACCGGTTGGCCGTCGGCCAGGATCTGCTCGTGCTGACCTGGCTGCACGAGGCCCGGCGCGACGTGCTGGCCGTTCACCCGCGCAGCGACCCCAACCAGGCGCTCGCCGGCGTGTTCGCCACCCGCTCCCCGGACCGTCCCAACCCCATCGGACTGCACCGGGTGCGGCTGCTGGCGATCGAAAACGGAGGGGTGCTCGTCGTCGGGCCCCTCGAGGCGATCGACGGGACGCCGGTGATCGACATCAAGCCCGCGCTGGCGGAGGCCGGCGGCTGGTGAGGCCACCGACCGGTCGAGGTGAGGTGCCTGTCTGAAGGTCTGGATCGATGCCGATGCGGCTCCCCGCGAGGTGAAGGAGCTCGTGTTCCGCGCCGCGAAGCGGCTGGGCGTCGAGGTCGTCCTCGTGGCCAACCAGCGGCTCCAGACCCCTCCCGGCATTCCACTGGTGAGCGCCGTGCGGGTGGAGGGCGGCCCGGATGTCGCCGACCAGTACATCGCGGCCCACGCCGCCGCCGGGGACCTGGTGGTGACTCAGGACGTGCCGCTCGCGGCGCTGCTGGTTCCCCGGCAGATCGCGGTGCTCGATCCGCGCGGTGAGGAGCACACCCCCGAGACGATCGGGGAGCGGCTCTCGGTTCGCGACTTCATGGAGCAGGCCCGACTCTCCGGCATCGTGACCGGCGGTCCGGCGCCCTACGACGCCCGGGCGAAGCAGGCGTTCGCCGCGGCCCTGGACCGGGCACTCACCCGGCTGCGGCGACGCCCGTGAAGGAGGATGGATCCATGGAGCTTGCAGGCGCCGTCGCGCTCGTGGCCGGCGGTACCCGCGGGGCGGGCCGCGGCATCGCCACCGAGCTGGGCGCCGCGGGGGCGACCGTCTATGTGACCGGACGCAGCACCCGGGATGGGCGTTCGGAGATGAACCGTCCCGAAACGGTGGAAGAGACCGCCGAGCTCGTGACCGAGCGCGGCGGCCGGGGCATCGCGCTCCGCTGTGACCACAGCGAGCCCGCCCAGGTACGGACCCTCGTCGAGCGAATCGCCCGGGAGCAGGACGGCCGCCTCGACGTCCTGGTCAACGACATCTGGGGCGGCGACGCGCTGATGGAGTGGAAGCCCCTCTGGCGGCACGACCTCGAGCGCGGGCTGCGCCTCCTCCGGCTGGCGGTGGACACCCACATCATCACCAGCCACTATGCGCTGCCGCTCCTGGTCCGGAGGGGCCGCGGGGTCGTCGTCGAGGTCACCGATGGCGACGAGGAGACCAATGCGCTGTTCCCGGACCAGTACCGCGGTGGGTTCTTCTACGATCTGGTGAAGAAGACGGTCATCCAGCTCGCGAAGACCCAGGCCGCCGAGCTGCGCGAACACCGGGTAGCCGCGGTCGCGCTCACGCCCGGCTTTCTCCGCTCGGAGGCCGTCCTCGAGCACTTCGGGGTGACCGAGCGGAACTGGCGCGAGGCGATCGCGAAGGACGAGCACTTCGCGTTCTCGGAGACGCCCGCCTACATCGGCCGGGCGGTCGTCGCGCTGGCCACCGATCCGCAGGTCATGCGGTGGACAGGGTCGTCCCTTGCAACCTGGACGCTCGCGCGGGAGTATGGCTTCACCGACGCGGACGGCGCCCGACCCGACTGGGGCGCGCATTTCCTGCAGGACGTCGTCCCGCGACTCCCGTCGATCATGGAAGACCTCGCGCGCTCCTGAACGGACACCGACCCGGCATGCTCCTTCCCCACCGCTTCCGCTTCATCCTGGCGGTCGCCGCCTGCCTGGCGGTCGCCGCCTGTGCGCCCGGCCGATCCGCGCCGGCCGATCCGGCCGGCCTCGACGCGGTCGCCCGACGTTACGTGGTGCTCGGCCTCAGCCTGGGCCGGCACGACCCCAACTACGTGGACGCCTACTACGGCCCCGATTCCCTGCGTACGGCCGCAGAGGCGGAGTCGCTTTCGGTGACGGAGATCCGCTCCTCGGCCGAGTCCCTGGTCGCCGTGCTGGGCGACAGCGTCCCTGCGTACGCCGACTCCATGGTGGGGATGCGCCACGAGTATCTCCGGGTCCAGTTGGGTTCGATGGCCGCCCGCGCGCGCATGCTGGGCGGTGAGCGGCTCGCCTTCGACGAGGAAGCGCGCGCCCTCTACGACGCCGATCCGCCCGACTACCCGCCCGTGTACTTCGACTCCCTGCTCGGCCGGCTCGACAGCCTGCTCCCGGGCGGCGGCCCGCCGGCGCGGCGGTACCAGCGCTTCCGCGACCGGCTGATGATCCCCGCGGAGCTGGTGGATACGGTGTTCAAGACCGCGATCGCGGCGTGCCGCGCCCGCACCAAGGCCCGGCTGGCGCTCCCCGACGGCGAGCGGTTCGACCTGGAGTACGTGAAGGACACGCCGTGGAACGCCTACAACTGGTACAAAGGCGGCTACCGCAGTCTGATTCAGGTGAACCTGGACTTCCCCATCGCCCTCGACCGGGCGGTGGATCTCGCCTGCCACGAGGGATATCCCGGACACCACGTGTACAACGTGCTGATCGAGCAGGGACTGGTACGCGAGCGGGGCTGGGTCGAGTTCTCCATGTACCCGCTGTACAGTCCCCTGTCACTCATCGCGGAAGGCAGCGCGAACTACGGGATCGACATGGCGTTCCCCGCCGCGCAACGGGTGGCTTTCGAGCGCGACTCGCTCTTTCCGCTGGCGCGGCTGGATCCGTCGCTCGCAGCCCGCAATGCCGAGGTGCGGCAGGTGATGGAGCGACTCAACTACGCGCGCAACGAGGTCGCCCGCCGGTACCTGAACGGCCAGCTGGATTCGGCGGGGGCGCAGCGGATGATGCAGCGCTACTGGCTGATCACGCCGGACGCCGCGGCCAAGACGCTGCGCTTCATCGATGCCTACCGCAGCTACGTGATCAACTACAACCTGGGGCGGGACCTCGTGGCGGCCTGGGTGGAGCGGACCGCCGGAGCGGACGAGAAGGCCCGCTGGCGGGCCTTCGAGGCGCTGCTCTCGGCGCCCCACCTGCCGCGGGATCTGGACTGAGCGGCAGTGCATCGCAGGAGCCACCCGTCAGGAGGCGAGGCGCTCCGGCGGGACCTCGAGGTGGCGGCCCAGCGGGACGAGGTACTGCAGCTTGCCGGAGGGTGCGGGTGGAATGTCATCCACGAACTGGAACTCCACCCGGAAGTCCGATCCGACTCCGGCCTCCACCGAGCGGAACAGCCGCTCGCGCTGCAGCTCGGTCGGCGGCTGGCGCACGCAGAGCAGGAAGCGAAGCCGACGGCCGGGCTCCTCGCGCACCTGGTAGCGTCGCACCCAGTCGTGCGCGTCCACCCGACCGAAGAGGCTGGTGACGAGCGGGGTGGTGATCGGGGCCCCGCCCGGCCGGCGAATGACGTGCGCCGTGCGTCCCTGGACCCGGGTCATGAGCCCGAGGCCGCGCCCGCACTCGCAGCGCCCCGGGAGACGGGCGGCCATGTCCCCCATCCGATAGCGTATCAGCGGCATGGAGCGGAGGTCGAGGCTGGTGATCACCAGCTCTCCGACCCTGCCGCTGGGCATCGGAGCTCCGTCCGCGTCGAGCACTTCCACGATGAGCGCATCGTCGTTCAGGTGCAGCACACCCCGCCGCACCGGGCACGACCACGCGATCACACCGAACTCGTTCGTGACGTAGACGTCCACCGCCGGCGCGCCGAATGCCCGCTCGGCGACCTCGAGGCAGCGATCGGTCACCTCCATCGCGGTGCAGAACACCCCGCGCGGCCGGGGAACCCTGGCGCCGGTGGCGAGCACGTGGTCGGCGAGCGCCTCGATGGCCCCCGCGTAGCCGGTCAGGATCGGCGGCTCGAGCGCCTGGACGCGCGCGAGGATCTCAGCGGCCGGCGTGTCGGATGCGAGCTTGGCCACGGATGGCAGCAGGCCGATCCTCCGGAGGAGCTTGATGGGGCCTTTGCGCTCCGGCTTATCCGCGATGGCCACGTTGACCTGCGCATCCCACGGCCTGCAGCCATACGCGGCATAGACCCGCATCCACCGCGCCGAGTATGCAGCCTCTTCGACCCAGGAGCGCAGGAATCGTCCCGGTATTCCGGTTGACCCCGAGGTCTGCACCGCTACGAGACCCTCACGCTCCACGGTGAGGAATGCCTCCAGCCCGTGCTGCATGATGGTGCGCCGATCGAGGAGCGGGAGCCGATCTAGGTCTTCAGGCTCGAAGCGGCGGAGGTCCTCGATGCCTGCCTCGCGGAGCACGCGGCCGTAGTAGCTGGTCCGGGCGGCCCGGGTCAGGATCGTACGCAGCCGCGCGCGGCGAAGCGTCGCCAGCTCCTCCGGAGTGCGCCACTGCCTGGTCCGCGGCGACAGCCGGGGCCACGACACCGGGCGGTCCGTCACTGAGTCGAAGAGCTCAGAGCTCATGGCCTTGTGTGGTGGAGAGTCATCACGGCGCGACGTCCACCGGCAGCCCGCTGGGCACCGCCGCCGGGGCGAACGCACTCAGGTTGCGCGCAGCGTTGTCGGTGAGCGCCTTCAGGAACTCGGTGAGGTCGTCCACCTCGGCCGGGGTCAGCACCAGGTCGCGCAACGCCCGGTCGCGAGTCGCGAGGATGCTGTCGGCGTTGGGCTGGAGCGTTCCGCGGAGCAGCGGCTCGAGTTGGCTCGGGTCGTAGCTGGTCAGCTTCGCCCCCGCCTGGCTGTAGTGGTCCACCCAGGCGCGCAGCGTCGTGATCGCGCCGTCGTGCCCATAGGGAGCCGTGAGCTCCACGTTGCGGAGCGGCGGAGTCCGGAACGCGTACTTGTGCTTGGGGTTCGAGGTCTGGCGGAAGCGCCCGAAATCATCGTGCCCGTCCGGACCGTTCCCGAACCCCGGTCCCACCTGCGGGACAAGGACGTTGTGGAACTTCCCGTCGCTGAGCGCCGGCCCGTTGTGGCACTGCGCGCAGCGGCCGGTGGTGAGAAACAGCCTGGCGCCGCGCAGCTGCGCTTCCGTCAGCGCGTCGTCCCGGCCGTTGAGGAACCGGTCCCACGGCGTGTTGGTGAAGGCGAACACGTTGGCGATCCAGCAGCCCATCGCGTTGCCCGCGTGGGCGAAGGTCATCTGGTCGAAGCTCTGTCCCTGGTAGGCGGCCTCGAATCTCGTGCGGTATTCCGGGATCGTGGCGAGCCGACGCATGAGAAACTTCCAGACGCGCTGGTGCAGACTGTCCGGAATCGCGGCGAGCTCGTTGCCGGCATCGGCCCGCATCTCCGAGCGGGAGAGGACGGGCAGCATCGTCTGCGCGGAGAGCACGCCGCATTCGAGCACCGCGCGCTGCTTGCTCAGCAGGTTGGCCGACGGCATGCGGATGCTGCCCTTGGCATCGACGAACACCCGCCCGTCCCAGGTGAGCGAGCTCATGGCGTGCAGGTTGAAGAGCGGCGGGGCGTTGCGGTGCACGAACTTGCCCTGCGGATGGACACGGTCGGGCCCAAGTCCCGCGGCGCCCTGACCGATGGCGACGCTCCGCGCGTCGGTGGTGCCGAACTTGGTCAGGTGGCACGTCATGCAGGAAATGTCACGATTCCCGCTCAGCACTTTGTCGAATGCGAGCAGCCGCCCCAGCTCCGAGAGCTCGGGCCGCACCGGGGCTGGACGCTGCAGGGCGGTGATGCCCGCCGCCCCCGCCAGCTGCCGCACCTCGGCCGCCATCTCCGGCGTCACGGCTGCCGCCGTCCGGGTCTCCGGTCTGGAGAGGGATGGCTCCGTGGCGTCGTCACCGCAGCCGGCCAGCCACAGCGCGGCGCACAACCCCAGCGCACTCGGCAGGCTCCTGCTCGTCATCGTTCGACCTCCCGGGAGGGGACTTGGCGTGCAAATGCGCCGACGTGAAGCACCTGAGTCGGCCGGGCGTGACCATTGGAACTGGAGCGGGTAACCGGGCGGGGGAGCAGGCGAAGGCCATCGCTGCCATCACGTGCACTCGAAAGCACTCGGGTCCGGTTTGCCCGAATGCCGGATTTGCTACTCTCGTGCCAACCACCCGGCACGTCGATCGAGTCGTGGGTCAGGAATCGAAGTGACGCAGAGGAACCGCTGCCGGCTCCGACGCCTCTATGCAGCGCCGGTGGCGGGGCCACACCGGGAGGAACGCTGCCACTCGCGCAAACAAAACGCCCGGCCGGTGCCGTGCACCGCCGGGTCGCAAGTCGAAGCAGGATTGATCACCCAGGCTGCTCCATCCCTGGGGCCCGAAGGCTATGTCGTAGACGTCAGGCGCGACTTACTTGCCGAGCTTGACGACGTTCTCCGCGGCCGGGCCCTTGGCGCCCTGAACCACATCGAACTCCACCTTCTCGCCCTCGGCGAGGCTCTTGAAGCCCTGACCCGAGATGGCCGAATGATGGACGAAGCAGTCCTTCTCGCCGTTCTCCGGGGTGATGAACCCGAAGCCCTTCGCGTCGTTGAACCACTTCACGGTACCGGTGGTGCGCATGCTGAGTATTCCTTTTGTGTTCGTAATCGGGACTCGGCATTCGCTCGCGTACCGACTACCAGTTGCGTCGTGATCACTGCCCTCACGCCGGGCTGCGATGGCTGCCAAGAAAAAAGGGCCCTGCGATTTCCCGGGGCCCTCAGTCCTTGGACATGTTGGATGCGCCTTTCGGCGCGAGCATCGCAGCCGTCAATCTATCAAGGAAAGGTCCCCAGTCAAGGGGTGACGCATGCGAGCTCGTTGGGCGGGATGGGCCATGCTGGGGATTGCGCTGGCGGGGGCCGGTGCGCTGCTGATCGGGCCGCCGACCTGGGTCCTGGACCGGCTGGCCGCTCGTTTCCCGGGCTGCCTCTTCAGGGTCGCGACCAGGGAGCCGATGGTCGCACTCACGATAGACGACAGCCCCGACGACAGCACCACGCCGGCCATTCTCGACGAGCTGCGGCGGCATGGGGGCTACGCCACGTTCTTCCTGATCGCCGGCCAGGTCCGCGGTCGGGAGGCGCTGGTGCGGCGGATGACGGCGGCGGGTCACGAGATCGGCAATCACTTCATGGAGGACCGGCCAGGCATTCGGCTCGAGGAGGCGGAGTTCGCCCGAGACCTCGATCGCGCACACGAGATTCTGGCACCCTTCGGCGCGGTCCGCTGGGCTCGCCCGGGCTCGGGATGGTACTCAGGGGCAATGGTCGAGGTCATGCGTCGGAAAGGCTACGAGTGCGCCCTCGGATCGGTGTACCCGTACGACGCCACGGTCCCCTGGGTTGGTTTCGCGAGCTGGCATATCCTCCGGAACGTGCGCCCGGGTGCCATCATCGTACTGCATGACCGGGGCACGCGGGGGTGGCGCACCGCTCGGATACTGCGCAGCGTACTACCCGCCCTGCGGGAGCGCGGCTATCGGGTGGTCACGCTGAGCCAGCTCGTCTCGGCAACGAAGCACCGGCAGTTCCAACGCACAGTCCGAACCAAGGAGTGACCGATGGCTGATCCGACCTGTCCGAAGTGCAAAGGCGAGATGGAGCCGGGCTTTCTGGTAGACCATACCTACGGCAGCTCCGCCGCCTCGGAGTGGGTCGAAGGCCCGGTCGAGGCCTCCTTCTGGACAGGGGTCAAGCTGCGCGGGCGCGAGCGCCGGCGGGTGGACACGTTCCGCTGCGTGCGGTGCGGGTACCTGGAATTTTACGCTCGCTGACGCCTTACCGGCTCCCCAACGCTCTTGCGGGTCCTGGGCTCGCGCTGCATCGTGGAGGCACAGGCGGCGGTCCACGCCCAACCTCGACGGCCCTTCCCCAGCAAGGGCCCTGGTGAGGCAAAGGGGGGCACACTCCCGGATCGGTACCGAGTTCCTTTGCGTCGCCGCGAGGCGCGCCGCTGGGGGGTGTGCCCGTGGCCTGACCAGAGGAACGATCCCATGCCCACCAACAAGGATCTCAAGCGCCTCGTGCGCGCCCGCATGCGCAAGACCGGTGAGGCGTACACCGCTGCCCGGGCCCGCCTCCTCCGTACGCCGCAGCCCAGCCGCGAGCAGCCCCGCCCGATCGTAACAGCGGCCACCCCCCGCCTCACCGATAGCCCCACGACTGACTACGCCGCGCTCGCCGGGATCAGCGACGCCGCCGTCGCGGCGAAGACCGGGTGCACCTGGGACCGCTGGGTGAGGGCGCTGGACCATGTCGGAGCACAGGAGTGGTCTCACCGCGCCATCGCCGAGCACGTGCGAGACCGTTACCAGATTTCGCCCTGGTGGGTCCAGGGCGTGACCGTCGGGTACGAGCGCATCAAGGGACTGCGCGCCATCGGGCAGCGCCGGAGCGGCGAGTTCGAGGCCAACAAGAGCAAGGTATTCGCCGCTCCGGTCGGCAAGATCTACCGCGCCTTCCGCGATGCGCGCAGCCGGCGGCGCTGGCTCGGCGACGTGAAGCTCACCGTTCGGACGGCCGTGCCCGACAAGTCCATGCGCGTCACCTGGCCGGACGGCACCTCGGTCGAGCTGTACTTCGTAGCCAAGGGCGCGGCGAAGAGCCAGGTGGCGGTACAGCACGGCAAGCTCCCGGACCGGGCATCGGTGGACCGGATGAAGGCCTACTGGACGGAGCGGCTGGCCGCGCTGGCGGAGGTGGTGTCGCCCTCCGTCACCGGCTCCTCGGCGATGCGCTGACGGGCTTCCGGCCAAGGCGAGGGTGCGCAAGCTCCTTGGGCGCCTGCCTGCCGATCCACTGCGCGGCGCCACTCGGCGATGAGCCAGCCGCCGCGCAGTCCACAGTGTCCTCGCGTTCAAGGCGTCATCGATCAGGCACATTACATCCATGCACACCGCACTCTGCAATCGCTTGGGTATCGCCCTGCCGATCATCCAGGCGCCCATGGCGGGCGGCTGGACCACACCCGAGCTGGCCGCCGCGGTGTCGGAGGCGGGCGGGCTCGGCATGCTCGCGGGCGCGCGGCTCACCGCAGACCAGCTCCGGTCGCAGATCGGCGAGACCCGCCGACGCACGGGCCGCCCGTTCGGCGTCAACTTCCTCCTCGCTCCAGCCTTGCCGCCGAGCCCCGACGAGCAGCGGGCCTTTGCCCTGCTCGACGGGATCCGGATGCGGCTGGGACTACCCGTGCCCGCGCCCAGCGAGGCCGCCGGACCGGCTGCCGTGTCCCCGGAGGAAGGTCTCGAGATCGCGCTCGCCGCAGGGGTTCGCATCATCAGCTTCGCGATGGGCTCGCCTGAATTCCACGCGGCGCGGGTGCATGCCTCGGGAGCCTTGCTCCTGGCATCCATCACGACCGTGCGCGAGGCGCAGCGCGCGGCAGACGCGGGTGCTGACGTGATCGTCGCCCAGGGAGCCGAGGCGGGAGGGCACCGCTCCACGTTCGAGGCGTGCGCCTCGGACGCACTGCCGCTGGTGGGCACCATGGCCCTGGTGCCGGCGGTAGTGGATGCGGTCGCTGCGCCCGTAGTGGCGGCCGGCGGCATCATGGATGGGCGAGGCATCGCCGCGGCACTCGCGCTCGGCGCGGGTGCGGCCCAGCTCGGCACCCGGTTTCTGCTGGCCCACGAGAGTGGCACGCCGCCGGCCTTCCGGCGTCGGCTCCTGGAAGCCGCGGAGACCGATACGGTGGTGACGGACCTGTTCACCGGGCGCGCGGCGCGCGGCCTCCGCAATGCCTTCGTTCGAGCCTTCGCGGAGGAGGGCATCCGGCCCCTGCCCTGGCCCCGCCAGGCCGCCGCGGCCATGGACATCTACCGTGCCTCGCTGGCGGACGACGGCGACTGGGCTCCGCTCTTCGCCGGACAGGGGCTGCGCCTCGCCACCCGGGAGCAGCCCGCCGCCGAGATCGTGCGGGAGCTGGCTGCCGAGCTGGAGCGGGCTCGAAACCCCACGCAGTGATGTTCCGTACTGCAACGCCATGCGAATGACATACAGGCGAGTGCTCTGGGTCAGCGCCGGACTGGGAGCGGCCGCCGTGGCCGCTCTGTGGGTGTTCACGTGGCGCTCTCCTCCCTTCTACGACGCTCCACCCGTCGCCCTTCCCGTCCCGATCCTCACGACGGCGGAGTACGACCAGGTCTCCGAGACTCACGCGCGACCCTACGTAGTGAAGATCGAGTCCACGGCCGGCGGAGCCCTCCTGTTCGGGGCCTCGCACACCCGCGACACCGCCGACCCGCAGTTGGCCGCCGTCGAGCGCGAGTGGAGCGCCTTCGCTCCCACCGTTGCGCTGGTCGAGGGCCGGCTCGGCTTCTTCTTCCCTGGTCTCATGAACCCGGTGGCGGAGTACGGCGAAATGGGCGCGGTCGCCACGCTCGCCAAGGCGGGCCGCCTGCCCCTCTACAGCTGGGAGCCGCGGCGCGAGTGGGAGATCGGCCGTATGCTCGACAGCTTCCCGCCGGAGCGGGTGGCGCTCTTCTACGTCCTCCGGCCGTACTTCAGCCAGCTCCGATTCGGCCGACCCGACGACCCGGAGGCCCTCGTGGAGGAGTTCCGGAGCAAGCGCACGCGCTACCCCGGGCTCGAGGGGACACTGCCAAGCATCGCGGCAATCGACTCGGTCTGGAGCCGGGACTTCGCGGGTTTGCCGGACTGGCGCGAGACCTCGGACGAGTACGGACTCCCGGGATATCTCGCCGATCTCTCCGCCCGCTCCAACGCCCTCCGCGACGAGCACCTCGCTGCCGTCATCGTGGACCTCGTTCGCCGGGGCGAGCGGGTGTTCGCGGTCGCCGGCTCGAGCCACGCGGTCAAGCTGGATGCCGCCCTCCACGCCGCCCTCGGAGCCGACGCGGCCGCCAACCGCTAGCAGGGCACCCCGCCCCACCTTGGCGATCGAGCCGTAGGCTGTTCTCATTAGCTGGCCAACGGGCGCGCAGCAGCTATCGGGACGGCACGCAGCCGCGCCGACGATCCGCGCCGACGAGCCGCGCCTATGGCCCGCGCCGGGACTGCCGCTCGCGTGCCGTCGTGGCGCGATCCGCTGGAACGACTCACAGGAGACACCCCCGATGCTGTCGGCACACGAAGCCCTCGAGCGCCTGCGCGAAGGCAACCGGAGATTCGTCGCCAACGTCCACGGCGGGACCGGCTTCCCCGGGCAGGCCCGGCCCGCCGACGTGGCCACCTGGCAGGAGCCGTTCGCGATCGTTCTGGGGTGCTCCGACTCACGGGTGCCTGCGGAGATCGTCTTCGACCAGGGGTTGGGCGACCTGTTCGTCATCCGTGTCGCGGGCAACATCGTGGCTCCGTCGCAGGTGGGGAGCGTCGAGTTCGCCGCGACCCGCTTCTCCACCCGGCTGGTGGTGGTCCTCGGCCACAGCCAGTGCGGGGCCATCCTGGCGACGCTCGAGGAGCTCCGCCGGCCCCGCGAGGACCAGTCCCGGAACCTGCGGGCCATTGTCGACCGGGTGCGGCCGTCGGTGGAGGGACTGCTCGCGACCGAGCTGCGGCACGATTTCGATGCCCTGGTCCGGGAGGGTGTCCGGGCCAACATCCGAACGTCGGTGAATCACCTCCGGCACGGGTCGCAGGTGCTGGAGCAGTTGATCCAGGAGGAGGGTCTGCGGGTGGTCGGGGCTGAGTACTCGCTCGAAACTGGAGTCGTGCAGTTCCTGGAGGAGCTCGCCTGACGGCTTGCGGGGTGTCCATCCAGGGGTAGACTATCCCGCTGGCGGCCGATCCCACGGCTACCCGCCACTGGAGGCACCATGCCCGCAACTCCGACCGGTACCATCCTCGTCGTCGAGGACGAGGACGGGGTCCGTGTCGCCCTTCGCCGCCAACTGACCGCGCGGGGACACACCGTGCTCGAGGCCAGCCACGGCGCCGAGGCGCTCGAGGTGGTGCGGATGCGCCGCGGCAACCTGGACCTGGTGCTCTCCGACGTGGTCATGCCGGAGATGAACGGGACCGAGCTGGCGGCAACGCTGGGCAGGGACTTCCCCGGCCTCCCCGTGATCCTGATGTCCGCCTATGCGCCGGCGGGGCTCACCCAGGTCGGGCCCGGCAAGCACTCGGTTCCCGTGCTGCAGAAGCCGTTCGCCCCGGGCCAGCTCGAGGAGCTGGTCGTCGTCGCGCTCGACATGCAGGGCCGGCGCCGGCGGGAGAGCCGGACCCCGGCCCCCCTGTAGGAGCTACTCCCCGGGCGCGTCCTCGCTGGTGTGCTTCTCGGTCTTGCCCAACCGCTTGCGCGCCCGCTCGGCCGCGGCGTCGGGCGAGTTGTCGTCCGCCGAACCGCTGGCGCCGGGCACGTCCGGCGTGTCGTGCCGCTGCTGCCGCTCGGTTTCCCGGGTGCTCCGGCCGAGGGTCTTGCGGTCTGCCTGTGCCATCCTTCCCATCCCTTGAAAGACGTTTCGACTTTCGACCCTCCGGGTCAGCTCGTCCACCAGCCTGGCCGCCATGGCGCGTCCCCATGGCGCCGAGTCCGATGAATCCTGCTATCACCGCCGCACCACGAGGCGGTTATGTACCAGGCGGACACCCGCGACTGACTCGGTCAGCTCCTCGGCTAGGAGCTTCGCATCGGGGTGCTCGACGTCGCCACTCAGGGTCACCGCTCCGCCTTCCACCACCACTTCGATGTCGGCGGCGTCGAGCTCGGGGTCGGTGGTCAGAATCTCGTGGATCTCGCGCGCCAGGCTCTCGTCCGTCTTGCGCCGGGGGCGTTGGCCCTGCGTGCCGGCCGTCCGGCCCTGCTCCTCGGCTCGCTCACGACGGTACTGCGCATCGCCCCAGGTGCCCTCGCCCGGTGGGGCGAGACCTTCCTGCCCGCGGGCCCCTGAGGTGCCGCCGGTGCTGTGCCGAGCCCAGTCGCCGTGGCGTGGAGCGTCTTCCGGCGCCCCCTCGTCCCGGTACACGCCGCCACCCAGCGTACCGTAGCCCTCGCCTCGGTTCAGCGAGTAGGACGCGTCGTTAGCGGGCCCGCCTTCCGCGGCGCTCTCGCCGGGACTCTCGACCGCGGGATCCAGGCGCTCCTCAGGCCGCGGCGTCTCACCCCGCTCGAGGAGCTGGCTGGTCTTCTTGTCCCGTTTGACGCTGCGCCCGCCGCTCTTCTTCCGTGTCATCGGTGTGCTCCTTGCTCCGGGGGTCGTCGCGGCGCGTGCCGCACGGCCGTTGAAGTCGCAAGCTCACGATCGTGTACGGGCGAAACTGTGAGCCGTGTTACATCCGCGCAACCGTTCCGCCTTCCGCAACCGTTCCGCCTTCATGAGTGACGCGTGGAGCGCATCGGGTGTCGCGGCAGCGCGTGACGGCGAGCGGCAGGAGTGGGAGACTGGGGAACGTGTCGGGAGGCGGCCTTTGGGCGGGTGACCACAGCGTCCGCCGGCGAGCACCTGGACCGCAGGCGCCGCCGACGGACTCCCTCCGCGACCGGGCTTCTACTTGGGAATGGCCACGAAGACGAAGTTGCTGTCGGGGACCTCGAATCCGGCGCCTCCTTCCGGCCTGCGCGATGTTGCAGCGACGAACGATGCCGCCGCGCGGACTACCTGCTCGAGGTCTGCTC
>DATABZ010000332.1:0-2650 GCA_036259315.1 Gemmatimonadales bacterium
GGACATCCGTCCCCCCGCGGGCGTCTTGCTTCGGGGCCCGGGGGGGCTCCCCCGTGACACTCGGCACAGCCGAGACGCCGCTCTTCGAGCCAAATTCATCCTGCTTTCCGCAGTCAGCGCGGGTGTCGATCGGCCGGGTGAAGGCATCACCTGAGGCGTTCCGTGCCGTGGGTTCGGCCCGGGATGAACGGGAGGCTCGCCATGGGCGCGAAGCACGACGCGGTTGCGAACCACACTGGAGATCCGGGCAGGCAGCCGAGGCCACGCCTCGCCTGGCTGGCGGCATTCCAGCTCGGCGTCGTCGCCCTGGTGGTGACGATGGCCCGCCTGACGCGCGAGCACGCGTCGCCTCCTCTCATCGACGATCAGCTTCGTGACCTCGCGGGCTCCGGGGCGCGGGTAGCGGCAACGGCGCCGGCGTGGGGCGAGCGCTACTGGCTGACCGCGGTCGTGTCCATGGTCGGGGCGCTGCTGCTCATGCTGCCGATCGCCTGGGCCTACGTCGCGACCCGGGAGCGACGCAAGGTGGACCAGTCGTTGGTCACCACGATCGCGCTCCTGCCCATCGCCGTCGCCGCCATCATGGTCATCGTCCGCGACAGCCTGGCTGTCGCGTTCAGCCTGGCCGGCATCGCGGGTCTGGTGCGATTCCGGAACGCGCTCGAGGACGCGCGAGATGCGATGTACGTGATCGTGGCGATCGCCGTCGGTCTCGGTGCGGGTGTCGGGGCGCTCGAGGCGGCGGCCGCCCTCTCCGTGCTCTTCAACCTGGTCGCGGTGATTCTCTGGAAGTGGAACACGGCCCAGCCCGTCATCGTGGACATCGCCCTGGGAGAGCGCCCGGTGCCCGAAGGGCAGACCGTATTCCAGGCCCTCACTGCGTCCGAGCCGCCCGCGCGGCATCCCGACCCGGTCGCCGAGTGGTTCGAGCCCGCGGCGGCGCAGTCGCTGGTCGATACCGGGCGGCCGCCGGCCTTCGAGGCGGAGTTCGCCAGGCGAGAAGGGATTCTCCGTGTCCACGCGGCCGACGACATCCCCACCCGCAGGGAGGTCGAGGCCGTGCTGGACACTCATACGAAGCGGTGGGTGTTCGAATCGGATGATCGCGGGGCCGACGGTCTCCCGACGCTGACCTATGAGGTCCGGTTGAAGCGGCGTTACCAGCCGGCGGACCTCCTGGAGGCACTTCAGGCCCGGCTCGGTCCCAGGCTGGCCGACCGGACGGCGAGCAACGGTGGACCTGTTCCCGCCGGCAAGGTCGGGATCACTGACGGGGCACGATCTTCCGATGTGACTGATGGTCCGGAAGCGAGCGGCCCAGTAGCTCGGTGAGCCAGCTGGTGCTCGTCACGTCGAACTCGCTGGTCGTGATCTCCTGAGGGGTCGTCATGGTGCCGATGAACTCACCTCGTCTGGTGACCGACCAGACGATCTTCCGGCCTCCGCCCTGCCAGTCCTTTACCTGCTCGAAACAGAACGGCTCCCCGGCATAGCTCACGGAGCGCCGACGATGGCGCATGGCCCCGCCTTGCTGTAGGAACCTTCAGTATCTCGCCAGTTACCTCCACTCGCAAGCACGGCTCGAGCAGCGACATCTCTCGGGCAGGCGCGCTGTCGTCGCGCGAGTGGCTCCCCTGAGCGCTGGGCGCGTCAGACGAAGCGCATCGCCAACGTCATCACGACGAGGTACTCCTCGACCACGAGGGCCCAGAGGAGCGTTCGGCGCAGGTTGACTCGAACCAGGCGGGTGCCACACAGAACGCAGGTGAGTTGGTCGCCCACTGAGATGCCGCAGTACGGACAACGCTTGTCCATGGTGCCTCCAGACCACGATCCGGTCGGCGGAAGCGAGAGGTGGGGGTGGCCAAATCTTGTGCCGGTACCGCGGCCGGACAAGGGGCTGTCAGCGCAGCGCGGCGGGGGAGGCTGCAGTGCTATCCGACGAGCTGGAATCCGGCTCGGCGGGAGCCAACGGTATCGGAGTCGAGGATACCGGCGGAATCCCGCCACCTCCGCCCCCGCCATATCCTCGACCAGACTGATCAGCGATGGTGACGGAAGTTCGGTTGGTGAGATCCCCCACGGCGTTACGGAAGCCGGCAAGCGCCGCGGTCAGGCCGAGAGCCACCACGGCGATCACCAAACCGTACTCGGTGAGAGCCGATCCTGTGTCGCAGGAGCAGAACCGCCGGACGAGCTGTCCCATGGGGCCGCCCAGGTGCCAGACGATCCGAGAATCGTACGAAGTGAGGGGGGAGCGTCAGAAAATGGGCAGGAACCATGCCCCGCCCGGATGGCGAACGGCAGGATCAGTCAATTAGTTGGAAGCAAAGCTTTTCGCGATCGCGACCGCCCCGGACAGCCCCGCGAGCATCGCACGGACGATCCGGCGGCGTGCAAGAACACGCACATTCTGCCCTACCCGCCTGCTTCAGCCTCCGTCGCGCCCTTGCCCGCTCGAGCAGCGTCGGAGATATAGCGCACGGCTGCCGCCGTGTCCCCGACAGCGCCGAGAGCCTGAGCGCACGCACCAAGTGGGCGATATGGGAAACCACCTGAACTGGTCCGTCCAGGTGGTTGCCATCTCAACGGCAGGGACCAAGTTCACCTCGAGGCTTGCGAGGGTTACAAGGATAGCAGGGGCCGGACT
>DATABZ010000333.1:0-6282 GCA_036259315.1 Gemmatimonadales bacterium
GGAGAGCCACGGCGGGCGCACGGGTCCAGGGGCCTGGCATGCCCCTAAGGATAACCGGGGCGGCCCGCCGTGGCTCTCCTTCTCCTTCAGCTCGTGACCGGCTGTGCCGGCGCCGGCGCTGGGCAAGGCTCGGCGCCGGCACAACCGGAGCCGGCCACCGCCACCAGACCGCCGGGGCGCTATCCCTACACCGAGGCGGACGTGCGCTTCATGTCCGCCATGATCGGTCACCACGAGCAGGCGCTGACCATGGCCAGCATGGCGCCGACCCACGGAGCGAGCCCCGCGGTGCAGCGGCTGGCCGAGCGGATCCTGGCCGGGCAGCAGGACGAGATCGCGAGCATGGAACAGTGGCTGCGAGACCGTGGCCGTCCGGTTCCGGAAGGCGGACACGGGAGTCATGGACATCACATGCCCGGAATGCTCACGGAGAGCCAGCTGCGGCAGCTCGACGAGGCGGAGGGGCCGGAGTTCGACCGCCTCTTCCTCACCTACATGATCCAGCACCACCGGGGTGCCGTCGCGATGGTGAAGGAGCTCTTCGGCACTCCCGGCGCCGCCCAGGATCAGACCGTCTTCAAGTTCGCCGACGACGTCGGCGTCGATCAGACCACCGAGATCGCCCGGATGGAGCGCATGCTGGCCGAGCTTCCGTCGGGCGAACCCGCTTCCTGAACACCTGCCGAGGAAAGCAGATGATACCCGTCCGATTCCTGCCGTTTCTGCCCGCCGCCGGCGTGGCCCTCCTGATCGGCTGCGCCGGCTCGACCTCGTCCGGGCCGGAGCGCCCGGCGCCGGAGCGGGCGCGGTCGGCGCAGGCGCCGAGCCCCGACCCGAGGGTCGGCCTCCGCGGGGGACTGCACGACGCCGGCGAAGCGGTGTGGAACCTGCGCAAGGTCTCGGAGAGCCGGCCTCCGGAGCGGTTCGCGGGCGTCAGCAACACCGATCTGGCCTTCACGGGCAAGTACATCATCCAGGGCAACTACAACGGCTTCCAGGTCTGGGACATCGAGAATCCACGCAGTCCCAAGCTGGTCACCGACTACGTCTGCCCGGCCTCCCAAAGCGATGTCTCGGTCTACAAGAACCTGCTCTTCGTCTCGGGCGAAGACCTCGCCGCGCGGCTCGACTGCGGCACGCAGGGCGTCCCCGACACCGTGAGCGCCGAGCGGCTGCGGGGGCTCCGCATCTTCGACATCAGCGACGTCCGCAATCCGAAGAACGTCGGCAACGTCCAGACCTGCCGCGGCTCGCACACGCACTCGGTGCTGGTGGATCCCAAGGATTCGGCGAACGTCTACGTCTACATCTCGGGCTCGTCCGTGGTCCGGTCGCCCAGCGAGCTCCCGGGCTGCATCGCCGCGATGCCGAACGAGGATCCCAACAGCGCGTGGTTCCGCATCGAGGTCGTCAAGGTGCCGGTGGACCATCCCGAGCAGGCGGCGGTCGTCAGCTCGCCACGGATCTTCGAGAACCTGACGGCGCCACCGAGGCACGGGGAGACGCCGGCCGACAGTGCGGCGCGGGCGAAGGAGCTGGCGGAGGCCAAGGCGGCGGGGAAGTTCATCGTAACGCTCCGGGGCGAGGAGATGATCCTCGACGACGAGCAGGCGGACACCATTCTCAAGGACGTGGTGGCCGCGAGAGGCGGCAGCGGTGCGCCGACCGCCGCGGACAGCGCCCTGCTGCGCAGGGCGCTCCCGCACCTGGTCGCCATGCAGCTCGGCGTCGAGCCGGACAGCGGCGCCGGCCCCACTCAGTGCCACGATATCACCCTGTACCCGGGAATCGGGCTCGGCGGCGGCGCCTGTGAGGGGTACGGGCTGCTGCTGGACATCGCCGATCCGGTGCGGCCGGTGCGCATCGACGCGGTGGCCGACTCCAACTTCTCCTACTGGCATTCGGCCACGTTCAACAACGACGGGACCAAGATCCTGTTCTCGGACGAGTGGGGCGGGGGCTCCCAGGCGAAGTGCCGGGAGACCGACAAGCCGGAGTGGGGGGCGGACGCGATCTTCACGATCGAAGACCGCCGGATGAAGTTCAAGAGCTATTACAAGCTGCCCGCACCGCAGACGGCCGAGGAAGTCTGCGTGGCGCACAACGGTTCGCTGATCCCGATCCCGGGCCGCGACGTGATGGTGCAGGCCTGGTACCAGGGCGGCCTGTCGGTGTTCGACTGGACCGACGCGGAGCGGCCGGTCGAGATCGCGTACTTCGACCGGGGGCCGGTGGACAGCACCCGCCTGACCAGCGGCGGGTACTGGTCCACTTACTGGTACAACGGCTACATCTACGGGTCCGAGATCGCACGAGGCCTGGACGTCTTCGAGCTCACGCCGGGCCCGTTCCTCTCGAAGAACGAGATCGACGCGGCCAAGTCGGTGCGGATGGATTACTACAACGTGCAGGGTCAGACCAGGTTCGTCTGGCCGACGACGTATTCGCTCGCGCGCGCCTATCTCGATCAGCTGGAGCGGTCCAAGGGGCTCCCGGGCGACGAGGTCGCCGCGGCGCGCGAGGCGCTGGCCACGGCGGAGAAGGCGGCCGACACCGAGCGGCGCGAGGGACTGACCCGGCTCGCCGACCGGCTGGGGCAGCGGACGGAAGGCCGGAACGCAGCCAAGGTGCGGACGCTGGTCGAGGTGGTCAGACAGCTGGCGGCGGGACCTGGCTTGGCGCGGGGCGAGTGAGGTGGTGGACGAGGTGGGATGAGGCAGGAGGCTTCGTGGCAGGGTGAACGCGGCAGGATGAGGAAACGGGTGGGCGCTCCTGGTGGGGTGCCCACCCGTCTTTTTTCGTGCCGTGCGAGATGCCTGCCGGCTACCACACCGGCGTCAGCCGCACGTTGGAGTGGCGGAGGCGGGCCGCCTGTCTGCCTTCGCGCAGGAACCGCTCGGCGGCGGCCGTGGCCGGGATAGGTAGAGATATGCGGCCGGTGCCAGGGAAGTGCAACTGCCTGGCGGACTTGATCCGGCCGCCGGACCAGTCCCAATCCGCCACCTCCCCGGAGGGGTGAGCCGGGTCACGATGCGCCGTGCCCGCTCGCGCTATCCTCACTCTACAGCTACAAAGATCCAGGCCGGACAACCGAGAGGAGCGAGTCCTATGAGGGCGATGACCTGCGCGGCCGCTGCGCTCATGCTGGCGTTCACACTCGCCTGTGACGACCGCGAGCGGGAGGACGCAACCGGAGGGATCGAGAATGCGGCGGAGGAGGCCGGTGAGGAGATCCAGCACGGTGCCGACCACGCCGAGGCGGCCGCCGAGGATGCGGTGGACGATCTCGACAACTACTCGTACGAGCGGCGCGACGAGTTTCGCGAGGACGTGCGGGGGCGGCTCGACCGCGTGGACAGCGAGCTCGCTGCGCTGGAGCGGGAGATCGATGAGGACGCCACCGAGGCGCACAAGCAGGCCGTCGCCGCGGCCCGGGAGGCGCGGAGCGCTGCGGAGCGGAGCTTCGAGCGCCTGACCGGCGCCACGGCGGCGAACTGGGAGGAGCTGAAGCGCGAGGCGGGCGAGGCGCTCGAGGCCGCCGAGCTGCGGCTCCGTGAGCTGCGGCCCGACGCGAAGCCGATGGGAGGGACCGGCGGACCGGGCTGACCAGGCCGAGTTGCCTCGATCGGCGGAGCGCCGGCGCATCCGCCCGGGCCTCACTGCTCGGGTGGACCGCCCTTCCCCTCGTTCGACGAGGGATAGAATCTCTGCTCGCCGAGCGCCACGCGATAGTCGCGGAGCGTCCGGCCGTCCACCAGAAGGCCCTCGAGCGCCGAGGCTGACTGGGCGCCGCGGTTCTCGTAGCGGACCTCGAAGTGAACCCAGGGGCCCGGCTCGGTGCTCGACGCCCCCACTCGGCCGACCCGCTGACCGCGAGCCAGCGCGGTCTTGCGGCGGACGAGGATGGAGGCGGGATCGAGGTGCGCGTAGAGCGTTCGAAGCCCGCCGCGGTGCTCCATCAGCACGAATGGCCCGTCGGGCCCGCAGTTGATGGCCTGGGGCAGGATGCAGATGTCGATGACTCTGCCGTCGGCTGCGGCCAGGACCTCCGCATCGGGCAGCGCCCCGTCCTCCGGAGTGACCGCCGCGAGATCCAGACTGTACCGCGAGATCCCCTCGTGAGAGCATTCGCGGTCGCCCGTGTGACGTAGCCCGCCCTCACCTCCCGCGCATTCCGCCGCGGGTGTGCCCGTCTCCGCCAGCAGCAACCAGTGCCGTCCACCGGGGAGTGGTAGCCGGAGGTCCTCCTGGACGACGACGATGGCCAGCCCGAGCCCCGGCTCGCTGAACGCGGAAATGGTGGCCCGACCGGGGGCGTGCGCCCGCACCAGGCCGGCGTCCGAGACCGTGGCGAGCTCCGGCGCGCTGCTGCTCCACTCGATGATCCGGCCGGTGAGCGGCTCACCGTCCGCATCGCGGACCTCGGCCGCCAGGGTGGCACTGGTGCCGACGGCCAGGATGGTTTCGGCGGGCGTGACCGCGATGGTGACACCCGTGAGCGCTCGCGGGGCGACTCCGTCCGACTCGCAGGCCGCTGTCAGGACCACGGGAGTGAGGAGCGCGAGGGTAGTGCCGACGCGCCGCGGGATCCGGCGGGGACACACCATGCTCTATGGTGGGGCGACGCACCGCAAAGGGCAAGACAGCCGGCGTTCGTCAGCGTCCCCCGAGAGTAGGAGTGAGGATCACGTTGGAGCGCACCCGCACCTGGCCACTGCCCGTGGTCACCCACTTCACCGTGCCGGTGAAGTTCGCGGTGCCGCCCGCCGTGAATGTCACCGTGCCTGTGGCCCGATATCCGAAGGACGGTGGATCGGCAAAATCCCGGTCATTCTCGACGAAACGTGCCGTGCCTGTCGCGACGACCGGTGCGCCATCCAAGTCCGGGCAGAACTCTACCGTCCCTACACCGTAAATGATTACGGGCAGCGCGTCCGCTTTCAGCAGCTCTCCGATCTGACCGTTGGGCTTGCTCAGACTCTGGAAGTCGTAGGGCACAACCGTCACGGGAGCAAAGGGGTCGCACCATGCGGAGAAAAGGTCAGGGGTCCCGATGCTGGCCGTCAGCCCGTCCGCCAGATCGGGAACCAGGAAGATGAACTCGTCGTCCTGGCCGCGGAGGACGATGGGGCCGGGGGAGGTCGGCCCGTTGGTGATGGTCGCGCTCTGCCGGATGTCGGCGACGGCAACGGGATCGGTCGGTTCGGCACAGCTCGCCAGGAGGATCAGGAGAACGGCGAGAATCGGTCGGCTGACGCGGGGCATGGCGCCTCCAGCCGGATGTCCGCAGCCGTCGTGGCCGGACACCCTGGCACACGGGTGAAGTGGGTGAAGTCGATCGGGGCTGGTCCTCGTCTCATCTAACGGCAGGGCGGTGGGGAATTGTGTGGCGCGACCCGCCCTCGCATCCTATGCCGATTCTTGCATGCTGCCCGTCCGGCCACTCGGCACGACTCCCGCCGCCGCACCGCGTCTCTCGTCGGAACTCTCTACACCCGTGGCACTTAGGCCGGGCAACCACCATCCGCCCGTCCGAAGGGCACGGTAGCTGCCTCCCCCCCGCCGGGGCATGCGGCTCACGCCGCCATTTCCGCCCCTCGGCCCAACTGCCCAGTCCACTCACGCTCGGAAGGTACCGATGGCCCACGCACCCAGACTGCTAGTCCCGATGCTCGGTCTCACCCTGGTCGCCGCCGCCTGCGGTGGCAAGCAGGTCGAGGAGACGCCCCCGCCGGCCCCCGAGATGGCTCCGGCGCCCGCTCCGGCACCCGCACCCGCCCCGGTCGCGATGGACACCGTGCCCGCGCCGGATACCCGCCGCGCCACGCTGGAGGAGCGGATCCACTTCGCGCTCGACCGCGCCGATCTCACGCCCGAGGCGCGGATGACGCTCGCCGCCAAGGTCGAGATTCTCCGCGAATCGCCCGGCCTGACTCTCCGGGTCGATGGCCACGCGGACGAGCGGGGCTCGGACGAGTACAACCTGGCCCTCAGCAAGCGTCGCGCGGCCGAGGTCAAGCGGTTCATGATGGAGCAGGGGATCGACCCCGCCCGCATCGAGAGCGTGGGCTACGGCGAGGAGCAGCCGATCGACCGCACCAGCAGCGAGTACGCGTGGGCGATGAATCGGCGTGCGGACTTCCAGGTCACGGGGGGCGCGCTCTCTCAACGGTGAGCCAGCCGCTGGGAAGAACGCTCGACGGGGGCATGCCGGCGGCATGCCCCCGTTTTCTCTTCGTAGCTCACGTCGCAGTCAGGGCCCCGTCGGCGCAGGCTGCGAAG
>DATABZ010000334.1:0-5582 GCA_036259315.1 Gemmatimonadales bacterium
AGCCCCACCCGGTCGCCCGGATAGGCGGAGGCGACCTCCCAGGCCAGCCGCTTCGCGGCCGCGAGCCGGGTCCCCTGCCCCGGGAGGCCGCCGATCGAGACGTCGGCCACCTCCATCGAGCGCGAGAGGTCGAGCAGCAGGAGCACGTCGCGCCCGGTGCGCACCATCTCGCCCTCTCGATCGCCGAGCTGCGGCCGGGCGAGCGCCAGGACGCCGAGCGCGAGCGCGGCGAGTCGCCGCACCCAGGCCCGCCTCACCTGCCCGGCGAGTGGAATCGCGGACCCGCGTCGGAGCAGGTCGGCGTCACCGAACGCCGCCAGCGCCGCCTGCCGAGCACGTTCGCCCCGGAGGACGAGCCAGGCCAGCGCCGCCACGACGGCCAGGCCGACCGGCAGCACCCAGGGATACGCGAAACTCATCGCGTCCTCACGGGAGCGTCCTCACGGGAGCGTCCTCACGGGAGCGTCCTCAGCGGCCCGCCGCGGAGCACCAGCGCCGCGCCGAGGAGCAGCAGGCCCGGGGTGAGCAGCCAGGAGTAGAGCTCCCGGTAGTCGCGGGTCTGGTTGATGGTGACCTCCTCGCGCTCCAGCGGGTCGAGCTTCTCCATGATGCCCTCGAGCGCCTCGGGGTCCGTCGCCCGGAAATACTCCCCGCCGCTCCGATCGGCGATGCGCCGCAGCACCCGCTCGTCCGAGCTGGTGAGGCGGTCGGGCGTCCTCCCCTGCCGCCAGATGAAGCCGTCGTCCAGGCCGCTGGTGTCGGGCGCGCTCACGCCGATGGTGTGGATCCGCACCCCGATGGCGCGCGCCGCCTCCGCCGCCACGAACGGCCCGGGCGAGCCGGTATTGTTGGCCCCGTCGGTGATGAGCACGATGGCGCTCGCTCGGCTGGGCAGATCCTTGAGCTGGCTCAGGCACAGCGCGAGCGCCGTGCCGATGCCGGTGCCGTCCGGCAGCTGGCCGATCTCGACGCGCTCGAGCATCTCGCCGAGGAGCTCGGTATCGGGCGTGAGCGGTGCCTGGAGAAAGGCGCGGCCCGCGAAGATCACCAGGCCCAGGAGATCGCCCTCGCGCCGACGGGCGAAGTCGCCCAGCACCTGGCGCGCGACTTCCAGACGGTTGCCGGGCTTGAAGTCGGTCGCCTTCATGCTGCTGGAGATGTCGAGCGCAAGCATCAGGTTCCGCGCCTCGCTCCGGACCTCGCGGACGTCGTGCGGCACCTGCGGCCGCGCGAGCGCGAGGACGAGAAGCGCGAGCGCCGCGAGTCGCAGCACGTCGGGCAGCAGCCGCCATCGCGCCCGTCTCGCCGCCGGCTCGGAGGTTAGGAAGCCGAGAGCCGGGTAGCCGATCCGCTCCTCGGGCGGCATCCGGCGCCGCAGCATCAGCCTCACCGCGAGCGCCACGGGGATGGCGAGCAGCAGGAGCAGCCAGGGGTCAGCGAACCGCATCCAGCTCCTCGGAGGCCGGCGCGGCCCGGTGCCAGCGTTCGAGCAGATCGCGCGCCCGCAGCATGTAGGCGGCGGCTTCCTCAGGCCGGGGTCGGACCTTCGCGAACTTCACCAGATCCGCCTCGCCCAGCACTTCCTGCACTCGGCGGCGCAGTCCTCCCTCGGCCAGGCGAGGCGGCAGGGACCAGAGCAGCTCCGTAGTCGTGCGCTCCGGCGCCGGAATGCCTTCCGCCTCCTCCAGGTAGGCACGCAGCGCATCGGCCACGGTCTCGTAGTGCCGCTCGACCGCTCCCCGGGTCCAGCCCTCCGCTTCGATTGCAGCGAGCCGAGCGACCGCGGCCGTGTAGGGATCCGGCGGAGCCGGCGGGGGCGGAGGCGGTGCGGCCGGCAGCGGCGCGGGAGCCGCGGCCCGCCGGCGGCGCCTCGCCGCGAGCCAGGCGACAGTGCCGACGGTCGCAGCGCCGAGCAATGCCCACAGCGGCGCCAGGCTCGGCGGAGCATCGGGCTCCCGGATGTCGCGGAGCGGCGGGTTCCCTGCGGGCAGCACCGAGGCGACCTCGATCTCCACCGGGTCGTGGGTGACCACGCCGCGGTGGCCGGTCACGATCTGAACCCACGGGAGCCCGAATGTCGGCAGCTCGCGCTTGCCGGGACGGTACCAGGCGACCACCGCCGTGCCGGTGAACGCGCGATCCGCTCCGCGGCGCAGCGGCTCCACCCTCAGAACTCGCACGCCGGGCGGAAGCTCGCCTACCGGGCGCGGCACCGTGTCACTGAGGAGATCGCGCTCGTTCAGGATGAGGCGGAAACGGACCCTGACCGAATCGCCGAGCGCCACCTTTGCGGGGTCGGCCGTGGCGGTGAAGAAGCGTCCGTGGTCGATCTGGGCGTGGACGCTGGATGAGAGCATCGCGTGCGAGAGGAGTGTCGTTCCCAGCAGTGGGAGCCATCTCGACGGCGCACGAGCGCGACGCCGGACGTTCGGCTCTCCGCCGGTGGGTTCCCTCGCGTCGCTCGGGATGGCAGCACGCGCACCGGCAGCGCTCAGCGCCACAGCCGGCTCTCCCGTCGGCGGAAGAACGCGAGCAGCGGTTCGGCGTACGACTCACCCGTCTTTAGACGCAGGAGGTCGGCGCCGGACTCCTGCAGCCTCCGCTCGAGCGTGGCGTCGAACTGCGCGGCCCGGCTCCGGAACCGATCCCGCACACCGCGATCACCCGTGTCCACCACCCGCCACGCGCCGCTCTCGGCGTCCCACAGCGTCACCAGGCCCACGTCCGGCAGCTCGCGCTCACGCGGGTCCACCACCTGGATCGCGATGAGATCGTGCCGCCGGGCGAGCCGGCCCAGCGGTGCTTCGTACCCCGCGCCGAGAAAGTCGGAGATGAGGAAGATGACGGCCCGGCGGCGGAGCATCGGCTCGAGATAGCCGAGCGCCGAGCCCAGATCGGTGCCGCGTCGCTCCGGGCGGAAGGAGAGGAGATCGCTGATGACGCGCAGCGCCTGCCGGCGCCCCTTGCGGGGTGCCACGTAGTGCTCCACCCGGTCGGTCGCGAACACCGCACCGACCCGGTCGTTGTTGCGAGCGGCCGCGAGGGCGAGCACGGCGCAGACCTCGGTCGTGAGGTCGCCCTTGGTGCGGCGGATGCTGCCGAACAGGGCCGAGGCGCTGAGGTCGGCCACGAAGAGCACGGTCAGCTCGCGCTCCTCGAGGTAGCGCTTCACGTAGGCCGAGCCGAGCCGCGCGGTGACGTTCCAGTCGATGGTGCGGACGTCGTCGCCGGGCTGATACTCGCGCACCTCGGCGAACTCGACGCCCCGGCCGCGAAAGGCACTGGAGTACTCGCCCGCCATGATGTCCCGCACGAGGTGGCGGGTGGTGATCTCCAGCCGCCGCACCTCGCGCGTGACCTCCTCCGGACTCATGGCACCGGCACCGCCTCGAGGATGCGGCGGACCACCTCGTCGGGGCCCATCCCCTCCGCGTCGGCCCGGTAGGTGAGGATCACCCGGTGCCGAAGCACGTCGAGGCCGAGCGCCTTGATGTCGTCCGGGTTCACGTAGGGCCGGCCCTGAAGGAACGCGTGGGCCTTGGCGGCGCGGAGCAGGAAGATCGCGGCCCGGGGCGACGCGCCGAACTCGATCAGCGGCGCGAGCGAGCCCAGCCCCGCATCGGCCGGGCGGCGGGTCGCGGCGACCAGGTCGAGCACGTACTCCTTGATCCGGTCGTCGGCATAGACGGCGTGCACCAGCCGTCGGGACCGGAGAATGCGCTCGGGATCGAGCACCTGCCGGGCCGTGGGCTCCTCGCCCACAGTCATCCGGTCCAGCACCTCCCGCTCCTCCCGACGCTCGGGGTAGGTGACGACCAGCTTGAACATGAAGCGGTCCACCTGTGCCTCGGGCAGGGGGTAGGTCCCTTCGTGCTCGATCGGGTTCTGGGTCGCGAGCACCAGGAACAGCTCCGGCAGGGGAAACGTCCGCCCCCCGATCGTCACCTGCTTCTCCTGCATCGCCTCCAGCAGCGCGCTCTGCACTTTCGCGGGCGCCCGGTTGATCTCGTCCGCCAGCAGCAGGTTGGTGAAGATGGGCCCCTGCTGCACCGCGAAGTCGCCGGTGCGCTGGTTGTAGATCATGGTCCCGACCAGGTCGGCCGGGAGCAGATCGGGGGTGAACTGGATCCGGTGGAACCCCGCCGCGATCGTGGAGGCTAGGGTCCGTACCGCGAGTGTCTTGGCGAGCCCGGGCACGCCCTCGAGCAGGACGTGTCCGTCGGCGAGCAGGCCGATAAGCAGCCGTTCCAGCATGGCGCGCTGGCCCACGATCACGCGGCCGAGCTCTTCCATGAGGTCGGCGGCGAGCCGGGCGTGCTCCTCGATCTCCGGCGTCGGCAGGAGGTCCGGGGCGGCGCGATCGGGGATGGAAGTCATCGCGGGAATCTAGCGGGGGATGGGCAGAACGGCGCGGCGGCACGGCCGGCGAGCGGCCGCAGGACGGCGAGGCAGCGAGGGGCCCGTGCTGTCGGACGCGCGCTTCGGGAGCGCCTCGGCTGGAGTGGTAGCCTGAGGCGGAGAGCCGACGATCCGGCTACGTCGCGCGATTCTCCGCAGTGTGCTCCGCTGGTCGTTGCCACGCGCTTGGCGCATGGCCAGCGCTACCGAGCACCCGGGCGGCTCGCGCGAGCACCGCGGGACATCGCAGGCCAGAGATCCACGCCACGAGCGCGTCCGGCAGCCTTCCGCGACGACCAGGTACCTTGGCAAGACTTGGACATCCCCGTCAACGGCGGGCGCACCATCCCGGATCGGTCCGCGGACCGACCGGTGCCTACGGGGACGCTAGACCGGCCCGTTGAACGCCGGGTCGCTCGCGCGGGTCCGGAGCTCGGTGGTGCCGCCCCGGTACCACCCGCCGCGGAACTCGAAGTGCTCCTCGTCCAGGATCCGCGAGGCCAGCGCCGCCGTCCCCTGCTGCTGAACCTGCCAGAGCAGCACCTTGGCCCCGATCTCGGCGGCCGTTTCCCAGACCCCTGGCTCCAAGTGCGGGTAGCGCTCGGCGTACTCCGGCTTGAGCCTGGCTTCCCGGGCCGTGAACTCCATCTGACCTCCGGCGCGTTTGCGAGCGGATCCCACGACGGTATAGAGGGGTGAAGGAGGGTGGAAAATGTAGTGCCGGGCCCCGCGGCACCAGAGGGAAATCCCCTTTTCCCGCCACTGCAACTTCCCTGCCCGTCTAACTTCCCTCCATGCGAATCGCCGTGGTCTTCGACACCCCTTACGCCGGTTGGCACCATCCCGAGCACGAGCGCCAGATGACCAAGGAAGTGGCCGCCTGGCATGACGATGAGCCGGAGATGGAGTACCAGATCGCCGATGCCCTGCGGCAGCAGGGCCACGAGGTCTTCCTGATCGGGGTCGGCGACGACCTCCAGTATCTGGTCCAGTCCCTGCAACGGATGCGGCCCGACCTGGTGTTCAACGCGGCGGAGGCCTTCCACGGGCACGCCACCCTGGAGTACCTCGTGCCCGGGATCCTGGAGGCCGAGGGCTACCGCTATACGGGCTCCCCACCGCAGGCGTTGCTGGTTTCCCGCAACAAGGCCATGAGCAAGTAGGTGCTGGCCTGGCACGACATC
>DATABZ010000335.1:0-3426 GCA_036259315.1 Gemmatimonadales bacterium
GATTCCCCCGCCTCTGCGGGCGATCACGAGGCCTTCGAACGCCTGGAGCCGCTCCTTGTCGCCCTCACGCACGCGTACCATCACGCGGACGGTGTCCCCCGGGTCGAATGCAGGAATGTCCGTGCGCAAGCCCTCACGGGCAACCTCTGCCAACCGTTCCATGGTAGAACCTCCGCGCCGATGTGCGCCTTAACTTGATATGCCTGCCCCCGTCGCGCCACTGCGGCTCGAGCACCCCCGTCACCCGAGCCTCCTACGCCCACCTACTCTCCGCGATGCCGCTCCCACAGCTCCGGCCGCCGTTCCCGGGTGAGCCGCTCCGCCTCCGCCTGGCGCCAGGCGGCGATCCTGGCGTGATCGCCGGAGAGCAGCACGTCCGGCACCGCAAGCCCGCGATACTCCGCCGGCCGGGTGTAGCTCGGCGGGCTCAGCAGCCCCTCGTAATGCGAGTCGGAGCTGGCGGACTCGTGGTCGCTCAAGGCGCCCGGGAGCAGCCGCACCACCGCGTCCACTATGCAGAGCGCCGCGGCCTCGCCGCCCGACAATACGAAGTCGCCGATCGACAGCTCCTCCGTGGCGAGCCCCTCGGCCACCCGCTGGTCCACGTCCTTGTAGTGGCCGCAGAGCAGCGTGAGCCGCTCGCCCAGGGAGAACCGCACCGCGTCGTCGTGCCCGAACCGGCGGCCACGCGCCGAGAGCAGCACCACCGCTCCCAGCGCGCCGAGACTCTCCACCGCCTCGAAGAAGGGCTCCGGCTTGAGCACCATCCCCGCGCCGCCGCCGTACGCGTAGTCGTCCACCGTCTGGTGGCGGTCGTGGGTGAAGTCGCGCAGCTGGACCAGGTTGTACCGCACCAGCCCGGCCGCCGCCGCTCGCCCCGGAATGCTCGCGCTCACGAACGGCGCGATGACTTCGGGGAACAGGGTGACGACGTCGATCACCAGGGGCGGACGGGCGGACGGGCGGACAGGCGGACGGCTCACGAACACCTCGGCCCGTTGTCTCGCGATGTGGCCATCTCCCGCTCGGTCACCTCACTGCGAACACCCGTCCGCCTGTCCGCCCGTCCACCCCCTTACTCCTCGATCAGCCCCTCGGGCGGAACCACCACCAACCGTCTCCCCTCCCGGTCCACCTCCTGCACGAACTCCTTCTTGTACGGCAGCAGGAACTCGCGCTTCGGGCCCTGCACCTCGATCATCAGTCCCGCCGGCAGCTCGTAGATCGCGCTGACCAGGCCGAGCGGGGTCTGGTCCGGCAGCCGCACGGAGAACCCCTCGAGCTCGTGGAGGTAGACTTCACCCTCCGCCGGCGGTCTGAGGCGCTCGGCCGGCACCGCGAGGAAGAGTCCCCGCCAGGGCTCCAGCGCCTCGCGACCGTCCGCGCCCTCGAACTTCACCAGCCACTCGCGGTGGTACGCACGGCTCCGCTCGATCGTGACGGGCCCCGCCACCGCTTCGCCGTCCAGCCCGACCAGCCACACCGTGCGACCGGGGGCGAACACCTCGCCGGGATCGTCGGTGAGCGGGAAGAGGGTGACGTCGCCTTTGAGGCCGTGCGGCTTCCTCAGCCTGCCCACCACCAGGTGGCGGGCGGCGGACATCAGACCGCGGTCGGCTTGAAGACTCCGGCCTGCTTGAGCAGTGACTGCACCGTGTCCGACGGGGTCGCGCCGCGCGCGATCCAGGTGCGGGCCTTGTCCGCGTCCACCTGCACCTTGTCCGCGGCCGTCTGGCCCTTCGGGTTGTAGGTGCCGATCACCTCGATGAAGCGGCCGTCGCGCGGCGCCTCCTGATCGGCCACCACGATGCGGTAGAGCGGCAGCTTCTTCCGTCCGACGCGACGCAGGCGAATCCGTGTTGCCATGTCCGTTCCTGTGAGTGCGGGGTTACCCGGGGAAAGGGCCGCGGCCAAACGGGAGCTTGAGCCCTCCCACGCCCCCGGTCTTCCCCACCGTCTTCATGACCTTCTGCATCTGCTTGAACTGCGCCAGCAGCGTGTTGACTTCCTGCACCGTGCGACCCGAGCCCTTCGCGATCCGGAGCCGGCGCTGCCCGTTGATGATGTCGGGGTTGGCGCGCTCCTTCGGTGTCATCGAGAGCACGATGGCCTCGACCTGCTTCATCTTCCGGTCGTCCACCTTGGCCGCCTGGAGCATCGCCGGATTGATGCCCGGCAGGAGGCCCAGGACGTTCTTGAGCGGCCCCATCTTCTGCATCTGCCGCATGGCGTTGAGGAAGTCCTCGAGGTCGAGCCCCTTCTTCGAGGTGACCTTCCGCGCCAGCCGCTCGGCTTCCTTCTCGTCGACCGCGACCTGCGCCTTCTCGACCAGCGAGAGGATGTCGCCCTGCTGGAGAATCCGCCCGGCCAGCCGATCGGGATGGAACGGCTCCAGCGCGTCCAGCTTCTCGCCCACGCCGATGTACTTGATCGGCGCGTGGGTGACGCCGTAGATCGAGAGCGCCGCGCCGCCCCGGGCATCGCCGTCCATCTTGGTCAGGATCACGCCGGTGATCCCGAGCGCGTCGTGGAAGCCCTTGGCGATCCGGACCGCATCCTGCCCGGTCATGCCGTCGGCGACGAGGAGAATCTCGTGGGGCGAGACCGCGGCCTTGAGCCGCTTGAGCTCGCCCATCATCTCGTCATCGATCTGCAGCCGGCCCGCGGTGTCCACCAGGACCGTCCGCGCCCGCGCCTTCCCCGCCGCGGCCATGCCATCGCGCACGATCTTCACGACGTCCTTCGACCCCGTGTCGCCGTACACTCCGACGTCGACCTGCTTGCCGAGCGTCTGGAGCTGCTCGATGGCCGCGGGGCGATACACGTCGGCCGCGACCAGGAAGGGCGCCTTCTGTTCCGTCTTGAGCCGCCGGGCGAGCTTGCCGGCCGTCGTCGTCTTGCCCGAGCCCTGCAGGCCGACCAGCAGGATGACTGTCGGCGGTACCGTGGCGTGAACGATGGGCGCCTGCCGCTCGCCCAGCATCGTCACCAGCTCGTCGTAGACGATCTTGACCAGCTGGTGCCCCGGCCGGACATCCGCCAACGCGTTCGCGCCGATGGCCTTGGCCTGCACCCGCTCGAGGAAGTCCCGGGTCAGCTCGAAGCTGACGTCGGCCTCGAGGAGGATGCGCCGGATCTCCCGGAGCCCTTCCTTGACCGCGTCTTCCGTAAGAACGCCCCGCCCTGTCAGGGACCGGAGCGTGGCGGTGAGTTTGCTGGACAGCTCGTCGAACATAAGCCTTCAAGAGTAACAGGTTTAGGCGGTTGGATCAACGGGCGGACAGGCGGACAGGCGGACAGGCGGACCGAAGCTAGCCCCGCCTCACCCACAGAGCGAAGGCTCCTCTCCCGGGTGTCGATCACCGCGGAGAAGATCCCTCGCCTCGTGTTCACTCCTTCGGCACCACAACCTGGTCGCGTTCACCT